>CALGAA010000104.1 GCA_937952445.1 uncultured Bacteroidota bacterium
GCTCGATGAAGTGGTGGTAATCGGGTATGGAACCGTGAAAAAAAGCGACCTGACTGGATCTGTTGCCAGCATCAATGCCGAGCGATTCCAAAACCAACCCGTGACCCAGGTATCGGAAATGCTGACCGGAACGGTAGCTGGTTTTAGTTCCAATCAAAGCACCTCAGCAGCAGGAGGAGCATCTATGGAGGTGCGTGGACGAAACTCCCTCAATGCAAGCACTACGCCTATGATCGTTTTGGATGGGGTAATTTACAATGGGAGTTTAAACGATATCAATCCCAACGACGTCGCTTCCATCGACATATTGAAGGATGCGAGCTCAGCAGCCGTATTTGGAGCCCGGGCTGCCTCGGGGGTTGTTCTGATCACCACGAAAAGAGGTGAAAGAGGGAAGCCGAAAATCAATTTCTCTACCAAATGGGGTGCTACGGCGATTAATACAGATCATTACGGTGCCCGTTCACCGCAGGAATACATCGACTTTAGAGTGGATTATTTCCGAACGGTGGACACGGATTTCCCCGAATTCCACTTTTTATCTCCCAAAAACTTGCCTCCCGATGTCACCCTTGAACAATGGAGAAGCACGGTTCCCAACCCAAATCAAAATGATGAGATCGAATGGTTGAACAGGCTAAATTTTTATGCTGGTGAGATTGATGCTTATTTATCAGGGAATACGACAGATTGGCACAAGGAAGTGTTTCGAACTGGGCTTCGTCAGGAATCTGATTTGAGCGTGTCGGGCGGATCAGAGAATGCACGCTATTTTTGGTCCGTAGGTTACACGGATAACGAAGGGATTATCCAGGGCGATGAGTTTTCCGTAGTGCGATCCAGATTGAACGTTGATTTTGATATCGTGGACTGGTTAAAAGTAGGGGCTAATGTACAGTTCTCCTCTCGCGATGAAAGTGCTGTGCCGGCGAATGTAGGTCAAATGGAGATCGTTACCCCATTTGGTCAAATGCGGCATGATAATGGGGATTTGGTGTGGTATCCGGGCGACTCAGAAAATGCTCAAAACCCGCTGATCAATACCTTTGGTCAAGATCGGGAGCGAAAAATCAATAGCTTATTCTCCTCCGTATTCGCAGAAGTTAAATTGCCCCTGGGCATTAGCTATCGATTATCGTATCAACCACGCATCCAGACCATCCGGGATTACAATTACTGGTCACCCAAGACGATTACTGGATCGCGTAGCTTTGATAATGGACGAGCTACAAGACTCGATTATAATAATTACGAATGGATGATCGACAACCTGGTGAAATGGAACCGGGAATTTGGCAGCCACAACCTGGACGTAACGTTCTTATACAACGCTGAGAAAAACAGCGTGTGGCAGACCAGTACCACGAACAATACCTTCTATCCGAGCCCGACCCTGGGTTATTCCGGAATTCAGTTTGGTATTAATCCAGCCCTCTCTGCGAGTGATTCGGAGATTACCGGCGATGGTATGATGGGACGTATCAATTATTCGTATTTGAGTAAATATTTGTTGACATTATCGGTTCGACGTGATGGTTTTTCAGCATTCGGACAGGAAAATCCAAGGGCGGTATTTCCGGCTGCTGCCTTCGCGTGGGTACTATCCGAAGAGAATTTCTTCAACCTAACGGATGTTAATCAATTGAAACTGCGGGCGTCTTGGGGACTCAACGGAAACCGGGATATCGGAGGTTATGCAGCGCTTGCTCAGTTGAGTTCAAACCAATATTCAGATGGCACTAATTTGTTAATCGGGGTTTCCAACAGTACACTGGCTAACCGTGCCCTCATCTGGGAGGAGACCGAATCGCTCAATTTTGGAATAGACGCTTCTCTCTTGAATTACCGGTTGAACATCACGCTCGATTTTTATGACATGGATACCCGAAATCTGTTGGTCCGACGAATACTCCCCTCCACCACCGGATTCAGCAATGTGACAACCAACATCGGAAAGCTGGGCAATAAAGGCTTTGAACTAACGGTAGGAACAGTGAATATGGATCGGCCTTCATTTGGATGGAAAACCGATTTTAATTTTTCATTGAATAGAAATAAACTCAAAAATCTGTTTGGCGAGTATGGAGATTATGTGTTGGAAGGCGAAGAATTGTATGGAGAGGTTCCGGATTTTGAAAACGAGTGGTTCATTGGCCGGGCGATCGATGCGGTATGGAATTACGATATCCTGGGAATGTGGCAAGTGGAAGAAGCCGAGGAGGCGAAAGTTTACAATTTGAAACCCGGAGATATCAAAGCATTCGACCGGAATGGAGACGGTAGGTATGAGGCCCTATACGACAAATCCTTTATTGGATACACCGAGCCTCGGTATCGCATTGGGATGCGAAATGAATTTTCATTTCTCCAAAATTTTTCTGCGAGCATATTTTTGCGGGCCGATCTGGGTCATATTGGTCACTTCTCACAGGCTTTGGCCGACTGGTCTACATTTGACCGTCGAGGAGTGCCCAAAGGTCTAGGGTACTGGACTCCTGATAATCGATCAGATGCATGGCCCCGCTTGTCAAAAAACGTTACCCCCTACGGCGGAGGCATCCAGGTGTTCAAACCCCGGTCATTCCTGCGGGTTCAGGACGTTTCACTCGCTTACAACCTGCCTTCCTCAACCCTCAGCACCCTGCGAATTGATAATCTACGGGTTTTCGTGGCTGCCCGCAACCTGCTGACGTTTTCAGACTGGCCTGGCTATGATCCGGAATCTATGCATTCCCCTATGCCAAGGACGTTTACAGCAGGCGTAAATGTGGGATTATAAATAATTTGAAAAACCAAGCATTAAAATATATTAGCATGAAAAATTTGATCAGATATATATTCATAGCGGTGGTTCTGTTTTCTTCTTCATGTTCAGAAGAATTCCTGGAACCCAAACCAAAATCCTTCTTTGCACCGGAGAATGTTTTCGTCGACAAAACGGGATTTGAATCCCTACTGGTGACCATGCGTAAAAATTTGGTCAGTGAAGTGAGTGGTTATAAGCATTTCATTTCGCATCAGGTAGCAGCCAGCGAATTGGGAGCTCCGTTGTTGCAATTTGACTTTTACAATTTAACTCCATCTACGGACCGTTACCAGCAGTTCGTGAATCAAATCAATACGATTTATCGTTTTGTGAAAGACGCCAATGTGGCCATTACGCGAATTGATGACATTGAATGGCCCAGTCAGGCAGAAAGGGACCAGGTTTTGGCTGAAGCCCTTTGGCATCGGGCGTACTGGTATTACAGGCTGGTACACAATTACGGTGATGTACCTTTTGTCAACGAAGAAGTGACCAGCCCCCGACTGGATTTTTCAACACATAGCCGCTGGGCGATTCTCGATAAAATCGCTTCGGATTTGGAGTTTGCGGTTCCCAATTTGCCCGAAAATGTCGCACCGGGTGCGATTTCACAGGGAGCCGGATATCACTTATTGTCTAAAGTTCAATTAGCGAATATGAATTTTGACGGGGCAATTGATGCTGCTTCTCAGGTGATAAATAGTGGCCAATACGAATTGATGCGAAATCGATTTGGAGAAGATGTGAGTGATTCCAGACGAAATGTAATTTGGGATCTGCATCGGCCCAATAACAAAAACATTCCCCAAAATAGGGAAACCATTTTGGCGATTGTCGATCGTTTTGAAGACCCCGATGGAGCAAAAACGGCAGGGTCTTATTCTATGAGGCATTATGCAGCGTCCTGGTGGCACTCAGTCAACCGGGATTCCCGGGGAGAAATCGGATTTGTCAAAGATGGAATCCAATTTGACACCCTTGGAAACGGGAACCCCGATGTCGCGGCTTCCAATTACCATACGTATGATATTTGGAATGAATTTGGACATACCTGGTCGACCACACCTGATTTACGTCGTGCAGATATTAACTGGGTGGACAAGCACGAACTGATATACAACAATCCAAATTCCGTCAACTTTGGAGAACCTTGGAGAGGAGAGTGGATGGGAAATCCTTCCGACAGTGTTTATACCGCTTTCGCCTGGCCCCATTACAAAGTATACAATCCTCAGCAAAACCCGGAAGCTCTTCCCAATGGTGGTAATGGAGACCAATATATTTATCGTTTAGCAGAGACGTACTTGATCAGAGCAGAAGCCTATTTTTGGAAAAACGAGTTGCAGAAAGCAGCAGATGACATCAACGTTGTTCGGGAACGTGCCGGGGCTATACCCGTGGAAGCTTCCGATGTAACCATTGATTATATCATGGACGAACGAGCCCGTGAATTATATGCTGAAGAACCCCGTCAAAACGAATTGAACAGGGTATCCTATATCATGGCTTCCATGAATCTGCGGGGTTATAGTCTGAGTACTATCCATGAGAACAACTTCTTCTATGACCGGGTAATTAATTTGAACAACCTGTATTCGATCAACCCGCCACCAGTGGTGCTGGGGGAAAGTCCGCGGATGGCACCGTTCCATTTCCAATGGCCGATCGATGACCGGATGATCAATTCCAATGTACTGGGGAAAATCAATCAAAGTCCGGGGTATACTGGATGGGAGCGAAATGTGCCCCCTTTGGAAGTAATTGAATAAAATCTTATATGAAGCTAAAATTCTGTATGATAACGATTCACTGCCTGATTTATATCGTGTGTGGCAGTCCGTTGCTCACAGGACAAAATGAAAGCCCAATCACCAGGTTCTACCTATCGCATTCTGAGGAATACGTTTCGGTGGCTGATCTTGGTGATTGGGAATTTTGTCGGTGGAAAATTGCCAGCGGTATGGAGTCTGTCATGGGCCCCTTACCAGATAGAAGTTCACTATCCCGGCCGGCGGTTAAATATTTGGAAAGTGTAGAGTACCCCACATACACCAGACATTTGATTCACTATGAAGCCGTGGCGGGTGAATGGGTGCCAGCTTATCTTTATATGCCAAAACGCAGGCCTGTAGCAGGCAAACTCCCCGCGATGCTCGCATTACACCCTACCGGTGCCAATGGGAAAAGCATACTGGATGGTGCCGGTCCTCACCCATATCGGGCATATGGCAAGGAATTGGCCGAACGGGGTTACGTTGTTTTAGCTCCCGATTATCCAAGTTTTGGAGATCTCGCTGATCATGATTTTGAAAAAGATCAATATGAATCGGGCACCATGGCCGCCATTTTTTACAACATCAGAGGGGTCGATCTTATATCCTCTATGGATGAAGTAGATGCCGAAAGGATCGGGGTCATTGGTCATTCACTGGGCGGGCACAACGCCATGTTTACCGCTGCACTTGATGAACGTTTAAAGATCATCGTGTCCAGTTGCGGATGGACTTTATTGGATTATTATGATATCGGAGAACGAGCCAGTGAAATATATGGAGGAAGGTTGGGCCCTTTCGCCCAGGATCGGTATATGCCTCTTTGGAAGAATTTTGGTTTTGAAGGGGAGAAGAAGCCTTTTGACTATCATGAATTGATCGCTATGTTGGCTCCACGACATTTTTTATCCGTTTCACCGGTCAATGATTCCAATTTTGATGTGCGGGGAGTAATCCTCGGAATGGAGCAAGCGGGAGAACTATATCGCTTTTTGGGTGCCGGAGACCGGATACGGGCTCTTTATCCGGAAGCGGAACACGATTTTCCTCTTGAAGCGAGGATCGAGGCTTATGAATTAATCGATGAGGTACTGGAGCACGTCCCCTGGAAACACCATATGGAATAGGTTTCACGATTTCTCCGTATACTTGAGGGAGAACTTAATTTGCAATTTAGTGTAATGAATTCTTCAACCAAATTTCCTGTTTTAATTTTCTTTTGCCTCTTTCTGATTGGTCCTTTCAACGTCATTGCCCAAAATTGCAATAAACTATTGACTTACAAGGGACCGGATGGTGAGGATCTTCCGGTTCGAAATTTATTCGACTGGGAGATAAAGAAAGCACAGATTTTGGATAGTGCTCAGGCTGTATTTGGTCCTCTTCCTCCTATTCCCACTCTTCCTCCGTATCAAAAATATGATTTTTCCTTCCCTGATTTTGATGAAGTCATACTGGACAGCCTGGTTCGTGAAAAGCATACGCGATACAACATCCAATTTACCGTTGCGGAGCATGAAACAGTATTGGCGTATTTATATATTCCTCATGAAAAAGGGGCGACGGAGAAATACCCGGCGATGCTGGCTTTGCCTCCGACCACGGGCAGGTCCCTGATGGACGGCAGAGTTCCGTACGCCCGGGAGCTGGCTGACCGGGGTTACATCGTCCTGGCGACTGAATATCCGGGTACAGGAGAATTGAAAGATTATGATTTCGAGCGTGACAGATACCAGTCTGGGGTGATGAAGGGTATTTTCAATCACATTCGCTGTGTGGATTTTCTTCAGTCGCGGAATGATGTTGATCGGATGCGGATCGGCGCGATAGGCCACTCGCTTGGAGGCCACAGTGCTATCTTTCTTGGCGCATTCGATCCCCGGATCAAGGTCATTGTGTCGAGCGTGGGATGGACCCTAATGGAGTATTACAACCTCGGAGAAATAGCATCTGCACGATATGGGGGACGTCTTGGGCCCTGGGCGCAGGACCGATATGCTCCTTTATTCAGAACTAAATATGGGTTGGATCCGGATCGGTTTCCGGTCAATTTTGATGAATTGATAGGGGCGTTGGCACCACGGTATTTTTACTCCAATTCCCCTATACACGACTCCAATTTCGACGTTGAAGGGGTGAGGAAAGGAATCGCATGTGTCTCAGAAATATATCGATTGTATGGAGCGGAGGAGAATTTACAGGTGCGGTATCCGATCGCGGGTCATAACTTTCCGGATTCGGTTCGAATGGATGCCTATCGTTTTATAGATAAGGCATTGATGCATACGAACCTTTTCGAAGATGAAGAATAAAAAGGGGGATATGGATTGACTACCCTGCAGGGTATGTAATGCCAACTTTTTTGTAAATATCAATAATACGCACCTGGTGGTTTGAAGGGTAGGCTTTTCAAAAAGCCATGAAAATGAAAAAATATAATATGCTTATTTTTCAATCATTACCTTGTTTACAGAAAATACCACTTTGGTATTTATTTGGCGCTCTCATTTTGCCGATAAATATTCTATTGGGGCAAAAAGTGAATCACGATCCAATCACCTTCGATTTAACCAATTTCCGAAAAGTCACCTTTACATCACCTGAGGACAGAGATCGATACCATCAATCCATTATCAGAGGCATGGAGGATGTCATGGGGCCTTTACCGGATAGAAAAAGCCTTCCTTCCCTTAATATCCGTAAGATAGATTCCTTGCGAACTGATAAGTACATAAAATATAAAATAGATTTTTTAGCCCACGAAAACGAACGTGTTTCGGCTAATTTATATATGCCAGTTGATCATGACCCTCGAATAAAACTGGCCGGAATCCTTGCATTGCATCCCACCGGGGAGAAAGGCAAAGAAATTGTAGATGGAAAAGGGCCATACCCAAATCGGGCATATGCCAAAGAATTAGCCGAAAGAGGTTACGTGGTGATTGCACCAGATTATCCGAGCTTTGGGGACTTAAAAAATCATGATTTTTCATCGGACAGGTACCAATCCGGCACCATGGCTGGAATATTTTACCATATGCGCAGTGTGGATGTGTTGGAACATCTGGATATAATAGATAGGGAAAGGATAGGTGTAATTGGTCATTCTCTTGGGGGACACAATGCGATCTTCCTGGCAGCATTTGACCCGCGCATTAAGGTAGTTGTTTCAAGCTGCGGTTGGACTTTGTTTCCCTATTATGACCTGGACGTCATCATTGGAAAACATTTCGGAGGTCGGTTCGGCTGTTGGGCTCAGCAGCGGTACATGCCCTTGTTTCGGGATAAATATCACCTAAATCTGGAAGACTTCCCCTTTGATTTTGACCAGGCCATTTTTGCTATCGCACCCCGTGCCTTTTTTTCCAATTCACCGCTCCACGACAATGATTTTTATGTAAAAGGGGTGGAAAAAGGGATGATAAATATTAAACGCCTATACAACTGGTTGGGAGTCAGTTCAAAACTGGAAGTGCATTACCCGGATGCCGATCATGATTTCCCTACAGATGTGAGAACTCAAGCCTATTCCTTTTTAGACAGGCAATTAAGTCATTCTCCTTTGCCGCATTTTATTGAATAAAATAAAAGATATTACTTCAAGACCAAAATTTACAACATCCTATGCATCCTACCCATTCCATTCTTTGCATTCCATATGTTCTTGCCGGAATATGGTTGTGCCTATATTCCATCACCGGCTGCCAATCCTCCGGGGAGGGACTTCACAGTTTAGTAGCACACTTTCCCTTGAAGCAAAATTTTGAGAATTCCTTAAATACTGAACTAGAAGCCATAACCTACGGAAATGTCGTTGCGAATGGCAGTTTTACCCATTTTGACGGAAAATCCGACTGGTTGGAAGTTCCATTTAGTGAGGGTTTTGAAGGGGATGAAATCAGTATATCTGTGTGGGTGAATGCAACGGACGAGGGCAAGGATGTACCTGGAGATATTTTAAGCTGGTACGATTCAGAGAATCGGAAAGGATTTCATTTAAGCCTGAAAACGAATTATGTGACCACCAGCCAGGCTAATTATCGTCAGCTTACATTTGGGATAGACGACAATTATCAGAGTGAATGGGAAGATGTCGGAAAACCCGGGAATGCCTTACTCGCCTTTTCTCTGGCCGATTTCGAAGGAAATCTATACGCCGGAACGTGCGAACCTGGAGGAGAGGAGGCCGGGCGTGTTTATCGGTATGATGGCGCTCAAAGATGGATCGATTCAGGGAATCCGGACAATTCCAATAGTGTCATGGCAATGGCCGAATTTCAAAATGATCTGTATGTGGGAACGGGCCATTACCAATTAGGAGGTTCTTCATTGCCTGATTCGGAAAATCAAAACCCGGGAGGCAGAATTTTTAGGTATGAGGGAACTGACCAATGGGTGTTTTGCGGGCAACTCCCCGGCGTAACCACCATTGGCGGCATGGTAGTATACAAGGGGCATTTATACGCCTCTTCTTTGTATAGTCCTGGTTTTTTCAGATACAATGGTGGGGAGGAATGGATCGATTGTGGAACCCCTTCCGGTAAACGAGTTGTAGCCCTGTGTGTTTTTAACGATTTCTTGTACGCGACGAGTTATGACAACGGCAATGTATACAGATACGACGGGGAATCCTGGGAAGATTGCGGACCGGTGGGAGACAACAAGCAGACCTATTCGTTTATCCCTTATAAGGGAGAATTACACGTAGCGACCTGGCCGAGTGGACGGGTATATCGTTTTAAAGGTGTGAATCAGTGGGAGGATATCGGGCGATTGGGGGAAGAACTGGAAGTAATGGGAATGATTGTCCAAAACGGTCGGTTTATCGGTGGCACTTTGCCGCTGGCTGAAGTTTATTCATACGAAGGGGATACTACCTGGGTAAGAATGGAGCAATTGGATAAGACACCGGATGTAAGATATAGGAGGGTATGGGCCATGGCGGAACACGACGGTAGGGTTTTTTCCAGTACCCTTCCATCGGGCCATTTATTTGCATTTGAATCGGGGAAATCCACCTCCTGGGGCCATGCTTTTCCTTCTGGATGGAATCATGTGGTAGCTACAGTAACCAAAAACAATTTGTCTTTACACGTCAATGGCGAAGAAGTGTCCAGAACAGATTTACCGGAAGATTTCCATTTTTCATTGCCTGTTAATTCTCCGTTAAGAATTGGGTTTGGAAGCAATGATTATTTTAATGGGGAGCTAAGAGATCTACGTATATACAATCGGAGTTTGTCACTGGCTGAGATTAAAAAACTGAACCATGAATAATCCAACGAATCGAAAAATGTCATCCCATCGAGCCAGCAAACGTAGGCACTTTCTAAAGTGTATGGCGCTATCCGGAGTTGGTATTACTATGTCCTCATTTTCTGCCTTCAGCAATGACTTTGACCAGAAGCAGCATGTGGGGAAGGGAAACCCAGCCAGAGCTGACGATCTTTGGCAGGTGGGAATTGGGAAGCGGGTTATTACTCCCACCACACCGGTCTGGTTGGCGGGCTACGGCACACAACGCGTACCGTATGGCAAAGTGCATGACCTCTTTGTAAAAGTTTTGGCTTTGAAAAGCAAATCAGGCAAAGTGACGGTGATGGCGACCACAGATCATCAGGGAATGTCCAATACGGTTTATGAAAGTTTGTATCGAAAAATATATTTACGCTTTAAAATCGAACGGGAGGATTTTATGCTGACATTCTCCCACAATCATTCCGGTCCCCGGTTGACCGATGATTTAACAGATTATTATCCCGTCGATAAGGAGCAGGAAAAGATCGTCGCAGAATATTCAGATTGGATGTCTGGACAAATCGTGGAGGCTGTGGGCGAGGCGCTGGAAAATTGGCAAAATGCCCGGATTTATATCGGGATGGGGACATGTACATTCGCAGTCAATCGCAGGGAAAATAAAGAGGCAGAGGTTCCGGAAATCTTAGCCAGTGGAAAACCATTAAAGGGGCCCGTGGATCACGATGTACCAGTCATGGCAATCCGGGGAGAAGGTGGTAATTTGATCAGTATTTTATTTGGTTATGCGTGTCATCCCACGACCATTTCCTTCAATACGTACAGTGGGGATTATCCCGGATTTGCTCAATTAAATCTGGAAGATCAGTTTCCGGGTACCGCAGCCCTGTTTTTTAATGCATGTGGTGGCGATCAAAATCCATTGCCGAGGCGAACGCTTGAATTGTGTGAGAAATACGGGAAAATGTTGTCTGATGCAGTTGCTGAGGTTCTTGCTCAACCCATGCAATCTGTAACTGCTGAAATCAAAACAGCACTTAAATATACCACGTTGGAGTATCAGGAGTTGGTGACCCGGGAGAAACTTGTACCGATCGCCGAGGGGGAAAATCCACTACGAGCCCGGTGGGCAAAAAGAATGCTTTCCAGGATTGAAGCTGGTGAAACTTTTACCAATTCCTACCCGTATCCCGTTCAGGCCTGGATGTTTGGTCAGGAGCTGTTGTTCATCGGAATCGGAGGGGAAGCCGTTGTCGATTATTCTCTGAATTATAAAAAGAAGTACTCCCGACAGGCGACGTGGGTATGCGGATACGCCAATGAGATGATTGCGTACATACCATCCAGACGGGTTTGGGAGGAAGGCGGGTACGAAGGGGGCCCCCATCTCGACGAGTATGGTCATCCCGCGTGGCGATGGGCTGGAGATGTCGAAGATCGAATTAATGCTGCTGTGGATGAAGTCGTTTCACTGGTAGAGAGGAAAGATTAGCCTGAATTATGTACTGTACATCTGTTGAAAATATATTGGGTTGTATATCAATATAGTATTATCCAAAATTTGAAGAATAGTGGGTTCACCGTTGTGTTCTTTCACTCCCCGAAGGGGCGATCCCTGCTAACTCAAGTTCCTATAAATGACCTTGTAGATGCTACATGTGAATAAAATGGTTTCTG
>CALGAA010000105.1 GCA_937952445.1 uncultured Bacteroidota bacterium
CCGAATTGGAACGATTGGCCACCGAAGCTTCACTGAGCGGCGAAATCGCACTCCACAATGCTCCATCGTATACATCATTGTCCATGGGTAAACCATTGCGCAGACAATCGATCATGCGCCAGTCCATAATAAAGTCCATGCCTCCGTGACCACCGATTTGCCGGGCCATATCCCCTACTTTTTGAACGATTTCAGGTGTATATTTTTCCTCGAGTTCTTTAAATTCCTCCTGGGATACCCAGTCGTGGCCCTGTGCGATTTTTCCCGGCAATGGCCACTTGCGGGCTACGCCTTTGGTTCCAGAGATCAGGTGGATCCGGGAATATGGCCGGGGGGAGGTGACGTCGTGCTGGAGCATAATGGTTCGTCCCTTATGCGTGCGGATGCAGGTGGTATTCATGTTGCCCCGGTAGGTTTTGCTCGCCCATCGGTTGTAGAAAGGATCTTCTTCTGCCAGGTCCATCGCATGGTCCCGCATCATAAAATCCGCGCTGGACATGGAGTTGAGGTATTCCATTTTGTCTCCCCGATTGATGTCCATCGCCCAGCAAATCGGCCCCAATCCGTGGGTCGTATATAAATTCCCGTTGCGCGATGCATTTTCTTCCAACCGCCACATATCCGCATATCCGTTTTTTCGAAAATTGAGGTCGAGGAGGTCGTGGATATAAGCCCCTTCGCAGTGAACGATTTCGCCAAAATACCCTTGCCGCACCATGTTGAGGGTCAAAAGTTCAAAAAAGTCATAACAGCAATTTTCCATCATGACGCAGTGCTTTTTGGTCCGCTCAGAGGTTTCGACGAGCTGCCAACATTCTTCCAGTGTCGTGGCAATAGGAACTTCACACGCTGCGTGTTTATCATTTTCCATGGCATACAGACACATAGGGGTATGCCAATCCCAGGGCGTCACCACATAGATCAAATCGAGGTCATCGCGCTCGCACACTTTTTTCCAGATCATGGCTGAACCCGAATAAAGATCAGGATTGTGGGCTGTGCCTTCGAGGCTTGCTTTGACTTTTTCCACTCTTTCCGGCAGGATATCGCAAAGGGCTTTGATTTCTACCCCTTCGATTTTGCTCAACCGGTTAACAGCTCCGGGTCCCCGGCTTCCCAGACCGATCACACCCACCCGTACCGTGTTTATTTTCGGCGCCGCATAGCCGGACATGTTAAAATGTTGCTTCTGACTTTTGGGTTGATATGTTTGAATTTCCGAGGTTTCCTTAGCTTGAATGAGGCTGGTGCCGGCGAGGCCCAGGCCCGCCATACTGGTTTTGCGGATAAAATCCCTGCGATTGTTTTTCATATTATTCCTGGTTGAATATTTTCAAATAAAAGGGTAACGTACAAATATAAACAAGAAAAGGAAAGTGGCCAATAAACCGACCAGATTCTTCCCGAAACAATTTGTTTCGTCGAACAGTGAGAAGGCCATCAAGTGACTTTATATTCCCAAATTATTCCGGCTCAAAGCCCAGCAGTACCTGGAATTTTCCAAATTCAGTGAGCTTGGCTCCGCTGGCCTGGAGGGCAGGTTTGTCCCAGCCGATTCCATAATCAAAACCGATCAGACCAAACATGGGAAGAAATACCCGCAGTCCCAGACCGGTCGATCTTTTGATGTTGAACGGGTTGTATTCTTCAAAGCTGTTAAACGCATTTCCTCCATCGAGGAAGCCCAATACGTAAATCGTTGAGCTTGGATTAAGAGAGAATGGATAGCGGAGTTCCAGGGAAAATTTATTGTAAATGCTGGATCCACCTGTGCCCACAGCCGGGAAGTTTTGTGTTTCGTAACCACGCATATTGATCTGCTCCTGCCCGGTAATCTGAAATTGATTGGACAGAGGCTCTGCTCCGAACAGGAATCGTTCGAACGGCGAATCACCGATGGCTTCGTTGTAATACCCCAGGAATCCGAATTTAGCACTGGCTTTCAGGACAAACTTTCCAAATAATTGCTTGTACCATTCGGCTTTCACCTTCCATTTGTGGTACTCCACCCACTTGTATTTTTCCTGGACCGAAACGCCGTCGTAGGATTTGTCATTGATCAGACTGTACGGCGGTGTCAATTGCAGCGCGATGCTAAACGACGAGCCTTCTGTAGGGAAAATCGGTTCGTAAATCGTACTCCGGGCAAAGGTGGATTGGAGGTAGATGTTGTTGTAAAGTCCGTTTGTTACAGCTTGTCCGGTGGGTAGTGTAAACAATCCGCCATATCCGTAGTCGTTTAAGGATATCCTTTGATAGTTTAGGGTATTGTTTATTACAAAATTATTATCTGGCCATTGTAATGGCGATCCCAGTCCGAGAGTTATTTGACTCATGCGAACGAAATTGGAAATATTTCGAACATCGGTAAATTTATTGGTATAGGCTGCCAGGGTAAACGCATTGGGCTTTTTACCGCCCAACCAGGGTTCGGTGAACGAAAAATTGAACGACTGGTAAAAGTTACCATTGGATTGTGCACGGACGCTCAGTTTTTGTCCATCACCGGTAGGCAACGGATGCCAGGCTTCCCGGTTGAAGATGTTCCGCAATGAGAAATTGTTAAAGGTAACCCCCAGCGTACCGATCAATCCCCCGCTACTGTAGAAACTTTCGGGCTGATAACCCGCCGACAATTCCAATTGGTCAGAGGATTGTTCCTCCACCTCGTATTCGATATCCACGGTGCCCCGTTGCTCGTTGACCGGGGTATTGATGTTGAATTTTTCCTGATTAAAATAACCCAGGGCCAGGACTTTTCGCTGGGACCGAATAATATCGGATCGGCTGAATTTCTGACCAGGTCGGGTAGCGAGTTCCCGACGGATCACGTTTTCATGCGTACGGTCATTGCCCGCGATGGTCACCCGGTCGATGGTCGCCTGGGGTCCCTCGTAAATCCGGATTTCGATATCCACAGAGTCCTGTACCACAGCCACTTCGATGGGCTGAGCGTTGAAAAATAAGTATCCATCGTCCATGTACAAAGCGGAGACGTCATTTCCATCGAGGGAAAAGCTCAGCCTTTTTTCCAACTCATCGAGGTTGTACACGTCGCCTTTTTTCATCCCCAGTACTCGCTTGAGTTGATCTTCGGTATACAGGGTATTCCCTTTCCAGGCGATGTTGCGGATGTAGTATTGATTGCCCTCCTCCAGATCGATTTTGATCATGATCCGGCCATCCTCATTCCTCCAGATGGAATCTCCTATGATCTGAGCATCCCGGAATCCCAGGGTTTGGTAATAATCTATAATCTTATCTTTATCGTCCTCGTATAGGTTTTCGATGAATTTGGAGGAGGCGAACAGCTTTCTTTTGCGATTGGTATCATCCATTTGCTTACGCAGCTTTCGATCATTCACTTCTTCATTTCCCTCAAAAATAATGTCGTGGATTTTGACCTTATCTTTACGGTCGATCTGGATTCGCACCTGCACACCATTGGCTAATTGTTCTTCTGGTACCTCTTCGATGTTGACCTCAGCGTCTAAAAATCCTTTGCTGCTATAGTATTTTTTGATGGCGGTTTCCGCGTTGCTCAGGTTGCTTTCAGTCACAATAGAGCCTTTCACCAGGTACGGTTCCACAGCTTCGGTCAGGTCTTTCTCCCGGGAATTTTTGTGCCCTTCAAAATAAAATCGGGTCAGTCTCGGCCGTTCTTCGATGTAGATATCAATGAAAACGATGTTGTCGATCCGGTTGCGTTCAACGATCCGGATATCGGAAAAGAGATTGAGATCCCACAAACTGTGGAAAGCTTCCTGGATATCATCGGGGATGTTCAGCCGGGCTCCGGTCTTGAGTCCGGAAACGACTTTAAGTGCATTGGGGTCGGTATGGGTGGCTCCGATGATGTTCACTTCTCCCACTTCCAAAACCTCCTGATCCTCAGGTCCGATTTGTCCAAAAGCCACATTATAATGTCCAAAAACGCAAAGCAAGACCACTACTGTGTATCGCAGGATGGTGTTGTACCAACGTTTTTCTGGCGCCCATTTAATTATGATCATAAACTGTTCGATCTTTTCAATTGGAAAAACGAGTTACTTCCGTTGCAATGACCAAATGGGAACGATATTAACAATTTATTAAAGCAATTGATCACTTGTTTTTCCAAATCTTCGTTCTCTGTTTTGAAACTCCTGGATGGCCTGAAAGAAATCCTCCTTCTTAAACTCCGGCCACATTTTGTTGCAAAAGTAAAACTCTGTATACGCGCTTTGCCAAAGTAGGAAATTACTCAATCTTTTTTCTCCGCTTGTTCTGATTAAAAACTCCGGATCCGGCATAAAATGAGTCGCAAGGTAATCAGAAATCATGGATTCGGAGATATCTGTTGGCTTAATTTTATTGAGCCGTACGAGCTCGGAAATAGTGCGCACACATTCGGTGATTTCCCAACGGCTGCTGTAATTCAATGCCAGAACCAAATCCATTCGTTTGTTGTCCTTGGTTTTGTCTATACCTTCGAGCAGAGCTTCGTAGGTTTTTGGGGGGAGTTTTTGCAATTCACCAATCGCACGGAGCCGGATGTCATTATTGTTGAGCGTATTCATTTCCCGGTGGATGGTCTCGACAAGCAACCCCATAAGGGCGGAAACTTCCCGTGGGGGGCGTGACCAATTTTCGGTTGAAAACGCATACAAGGTCAGGTACTTTATACCGATTTCGGCGGCTGCTTCTGAAACTTCCCGCACCGCCTGTACCCCGTTTTTATGGCCAAAAACCCGTGGCCGACCGTGTTTTCGTGCCCAGCGGCCGTTGCCATCCATGATGATTGCCACGTGCGTAGGCAATTTTCCGAGTTTTAGATCATTTATATAGTTTGTTTCTTCCATCACAGGATACAATGGTTGCAAAATTAACAAAGAAATCTGATACGAAAATTTACGAGTGACTTTATATTCTAAAATCCCGGATAAAAGAGTGGAAGTGGATGCTGGCAAAGGAATTCCCGGCGAACATTTTTTTAACTCCGGGATGCGGTACAAACGAAATACGGTTTTGAATAATTAGACCTACTTTTGTTAAAATGTTTGCGATATGATCTGGCATCGATATTGTGTGTTTATTTTCATCGCCGCGATGATGGTTCTGGGAGGGTGTCAAATGGACCCCTGTGGGAGTTCTCCGGCGGAATTGGTTGAGAACATGGAAGATTTGGTGGAGAAGGTCCGGAAAGTGGATTATGACCCTAAGTCCGATCAGTGGGAATCGCTCGACGATCGCTTTCGGAAATATTACGAGGATTGTTATGATGTCTGGAGACCGGAAATGACCATTGCACAAAAAGGAGCATTTACCGGATTGGTCACGCAGTATGTGACGCTTCGATTTGGGCGATCTTTTTTCCAGTCGATATTTAAAGGTAAAAAGTCGGATTCCAAAAGCGAACAAGAATTTTTTGAAAGTCTGGGCAAAGACCTGGATCAGTTTATGGAGGAAAATAAGGAGTGGGGTCAGGAATTTTTAGACGATTTAATGAATCAATTTAAAGAGGGGGGCTCGGTGGATTAGAATGAGAAAACGGTAATTGCCTGAGGTATTTCAAACGAGCCGGGGCATTGCAGGCCAATTGATCATCGAACAGGAAGGGTCGGATTCAGAGCAAGAGACTAAGAAAAGAACATTGAAATACAAAATACCGGAAAAGAAGAAAATTCACCATATGCATTTATCGATTCGTGCTGTCAGGAGTTGGTCCCCTTTAACATTAACAGGAGTACAGTGTACGATATCATACTCAGCTTTATAACTGCCTTATTGGTAACATTTTATGCTATACCTTCGATAATCAAGGTAGCCAGGGTCAAGCATTTGATGGACGAACCGGGGGAACGAAGTAGTCATGAACGGATTACGCCCTCCCTGGGTGGGATAGCCATATTTGCCGGGGTGATGATTTCGATCGTTCTGTGGACCCCTTTTAATTTATTTGGAAATCTGCAGTATATCCTTGCTGCATTTACCATCATATTTTTGATCGGGGCCAAAGACGATATCCTGCCGATGAGTCCCAGCCGGAAGTTCGCCGGCGAGTTTGTAGCCGCTTTGATATTGGTGACACAATCCGATATCCGGATCACTAATTTTCAGGGGATGTTTGGAATATATGACATACCTTACTGGGTGAGTATCGCGGTGACGTTGTTGACGATTCTGTTGATTATCAATGCGTTTAACCTGATCGATGGAATCAATGGGTTGACAGCCTCTTTGACGGCCCTGATAACGGTTTTCTTTACGGCGTGGTTTTTTCTCGTAGATGAATTGGCGCTATCCTTGATTTCATTCAGCACTACAGGGGCGTGTATTGGCTTCCTGTATTACAATATTACGCCGGCCAAAATATTTATGGGGGATACGGGTTCGTTGTTTTTTGGTCTGATCTGTTCGGTGCTGGCTATCCAATTCGTCGAGCTCAATCTTGTGCTGGCGGGGGAATCCAAATACGCCGTTTCAGCTGCACCGATCGTGGCAATGTGTATACTGGCTTTACCGGTTCTCGATACCGTACGTGTATTTGCCGGGCGAATCCTTCGGGGTCGGTCTCCATTTGCTGCCGAACGCAACCATATCCATCATCTGACGATCGATTCGGGATTGTCCCATATGGAAGCGACTGTGATTCTGGTTCTGTTCAATGCGTTGTTGATTTACCTGGTGCTTGAATTTCAGCACATGGATGTCAATATGCTATTGGTGGGGCTCGTCGTGATCTATTTGGTGTACATCGAAGCGTTTACCCGAATCTCGCGTCGTAGAATGCGAATAGCAGAGTCGAATCACTGATGACTGATCACGGATTACGCTGATTACACGGAAAACCAATCACGGATCATGGATCACGGATTACGCTGATTACACGGGTGGTAATTCTAAAATCGTAACTCTCCATTTCAAGGCGCACTGAGCAATTCAGTCTTTAGTAAGAATAGTATAATAAGTGCCAGGTCACCGAAGATGAGAGATGCCCAGATTCTCACGCTGCCTTTCCAGGTACCTTTTGATGCAAAGTACAACTTGAGAATATATATTTTTACCAGTAGGTTCACAAAAGCTAAGATCCCTGGTATCAAATTCCATAGTCCCCAATCGGTGAAGTATATATTGGTAATGCCGAAGACGACAATCAGAACGAGCGTGAACGCCTCCGAATTCCATAGAATAATGGGGTATTGCTTCTGGTCAGGCAAAAGGCTGTTTTGTTTTGATCTTAAGGAAATCACTCGCTCATGCAGTTATAGAAACTATGAACCGCCAATGCAACTCCAACCCATCCTAGATATCTTTTACCCACTTCTTTTAAAATCTTTATAGCAGATTGTGAGGCTGCAGCTGCATCCAGGGTGCCTATGTTCAAAATGGTTTTAACTGATTCGTATCCTGTTGCTACTCCCAAACAATGAATAAACTTGTCAGGTGGAGGTGCAAATAAAATCGGAGGAGAATTTGATTATAAAGTATTGTTTATATCCAAATTTCCTGAACTAGGTTGAGTATTTGCATAAAAGTCTGGAGCCATAATTCTATCATTTACTGCTTGATACCAAATTGCTAACATTGCGTACTGATCGTCCATAAAATAAGTAATTGCTGATTGATCTTGTGGAGATAAAGAATTCCAATCAGCTGGCAAAATTAATGATTTAATCCATACATGTAGAAATTCTCCCAATTCAGTTTCATATGAATAAAAATCTGCGATATCATTAGTAGACGATGGCAGGTTCAATCCATTAATTTGACCTTCATCAAAAGATGATTCTTTGATTTCAGTTGGATACTCATCAAAGAAATTAGAATTTTTTTCGCATGACGAAAGGAAAATTAAACCACATAAGAGTAAGATATGATTTACAATGATTAGAATTCATATTTTTCAATTTAGTTTGAAAGATACAGAAGTCGGTGAATTTAGGACACTTTATTATTTCCTGATTACAAAGAAAATTATGTGTTGAAAAGTAAAATTAACGGGAAATTAACATATGTGAGACTTCATTTCTCGCACGAATTCATTTCATACAATGGCAGGTTTTTTACCCCTCACGCCGGATATTCCGCAAAATTACGCGGTGTTTCCGAAAGGCGTATATGAATGTCGTATTGATCACCCAGGACTTTACTCAGCCTTTGGTGGATCACATAGCACAGGTTTTCAGTGGTCGGCGGCATGTGTTCAAATTCCTCGATTTCCACGTTGAGATTGCGGTGGTCGAAATAATCCTCGATGTGTTCGCGAATGATATCTTTGAGATCTTTGAGGTTGATAAGCATTCCTGTGAGCGGATCCACTTCACCGATGACTTTCACCTCAAATTCATAATTGTGCCCGTGGAAATGCGAATTGGCACATTTTCCAAATACCTCCATGTTCTTTTCCTCACTCCAGCTGCGGACGTGCAGACGGTGTGCTGCATTGAAATGCCCCTTTCGAATAATGGCTATTCTCATTGAAAGTCCTATTTTTGACAAAAATACAGGTCGCCCATGTAAGTAGGTAAGAATTACCTTGAAAAAATGTTTTACCTTTATTATGCTTTGATGACATAGAAAATTGATCGTAACCTGAATACACAAATAGCCATACAGGATCAAAACATCCGGCAACAAGTGCGGGAATTGGTGGACACGAACAGGTTGCCGCATGCTCTTCTCTTTTCCGGCCGGGAAGGGAGCCATGTTTTATTGGAGGCGTATTACCTGTTGATGTATTTGATGTGCGACAACCGCCAGAACTCAGGACCGTGCCAGGAATGCCGGCAGTGCAAACGCAATCAAAAATGGATGCATCCGGACGTCAACCTCGTTGTTCCCACATTTGATTCCAGGCATGCCTCTATCGATGTCATGGAAAAATGGCGGGAATTCACAGCGGATCGTGATTTCTTTACCTTTGATGACTGGTCCGTTCACATGGACGCGGGTAAAAATCCCAATATCAACCGAAAGCAAACCGAAGCCGTGATGCAATCTTACCGGCTCAAACCCTATGAGGGCGGTAAAAAAGTGTTTTTTGTATGGGGTGTGGAATTTTTGGGGAAGGAAAGCAATCGGTTTTTAAAAATACTGGAAGAACCGACGGATCAGACCTATTTTATATTGGTGACCCACCAAAAGCAAGATTTGCTCGCGACGATTATTTCGCGGGTCCAGCAGTTTGATATAAAAAGACCGTCTGATGCCATGATCGAGCAGTATGCTCTGGATCAGGGGTGGGGAACGGAAGCGGACATCCGGGAAGCCTTGTATCTTGCAGACGGACACATGGTGGAATTGAAATCGATTCTCAATCAGCGCGATCAGAAGTTTTCAGATTCCTTTCTCAACCTGCTTAAGGCAGCTTACAGCAGGAATGGGTTGACCATTTCCCAATGGGCCGAGCAGGCAGCGCAAATGTCACACCGGGAATACCAGTATTTTATACAATACCAGTTGCATTTTATCCGGGAGAGCCTGGCCGGGCATTTTCAGGCGGATTACAAAAAAAGATTACTGCCACCAGAACAAAAGGCGGCTACCTGGCTGTTAAATTTAGTCCGATTTGGTGATTTGATAAAATTGGTACAGCAATTGGATCATTATAGCCGTTCCTTGACTCAAAATGCAAACGTGAAAATTTTGTCGTCAAAGAATATTTTGGACTACAAACGTTTATTTGACAACATATAAATACAACATATATTATGGGATGTGAATCATGCGGTAGTGGAGAAGGAAAACCCCGGGGGTGCCAAAGCAACGGGACCTGTGGAACAGATGGTTGTAACAAACTCAATACATTTGACTGGCTGACGGCCTACGATATAAAAGACAACGATGGATTTGATCTGGTGGAAGTGAGTTTTAAAAACGGAAACCACAAATATTTTTACCACAAACCCCAGCGCGTTCCGGCGCAAACCGGAGACATGG
The DNA here is from genome assembly GCA_937952445.1 of uncultured Bacteroidota bacterium. GTDB lineage: Bacteria > Bacteroidota > Bacteroidia > Chitinophagales > Saprospiraceae > Membranihabitans. The sequence goes on from CALGAA010000105.1 coordinate 9,922, forward strand.
TGACCGTGGATGCCGGGACGGGATACAATGTGGGACGAATTACGCTGTCAGGGGAATTGGTTCGTCTGCAGATGAAAAAAAAGAAGGTTTCTCCGGACAATAAATTTTACCGGGTCATCCGACCTGCCACCGACCGGGATATCGAGAGCCTGCAGCACGCGCGGGAATTGGAAAAAAGAACGATGGTCCGGGCGCGGGAGATTGCACGGTCACTGGGGCTGGACATGAAAATATCGGACGTGGAATACCAGGCTGATCTGAAAAAAGCCATATTTTATTTTATCGCCAATGGTCGGGTGGATTTTCGTGAATTGATCAAGCAATATGCACGAGAATTTCACATCAAAGTGGAAATGCGGCAAATCGGGTCACGACAGGAGTCTGCTCTGGTCGGCGGAATTGGGTCGTGCGGACGGGAATTGTGCTGCTCCACCTGGTTGACGAATTTTTCATCGGTGACCACATCAGCTGCCCGCTATCAAAATCTGGCGCTCAATCAATCCAAGCTGACGGGGCAATGCGGTCGGCTCAAATGCTGTCTGAATTACGAACTGGATATGTATATCGAGTCGCTCAACAAGTATCCCACGCATGCCCGGTATCTCAAATCCAAACAAGGGAAAGCGGAATTGATCAAGACGGATATTTTTAAGAAAGAAATGTACTACGGGTTTAAGGATGAAAACGGTCGGTACCAGATCCTGACTTTGGATCCGATCACCGTATCCAATATTTACGAAGCGAACCGCAGGAATGAATTCCCGGATGAATTTGTCGAAAAGAAGCAGTATAAGGAAATTCCACCGGACGAAGTCGAGCATCAGTTTGAAAAAGACCTTACCGGTGTCATCGAATTGCCCGATGAGAAGTCACAGGGGAGAAAGACCCGGAGGAAAAAACGACGGGGACCAGGTTCAAAAACCAATCCACCCGGAAAATCCCAAAGCCGATCCAAACGCGGTGGGAGAAACCCCCGAAATCGGTCCAACAAATCAGGTCGTAAGGGCAGAAACAGCGGACCGAAGCCTAAAAATTAAATCAACCAATACCTATAAAAAACAGATGTTATGCAGTATGATCTTGCCATTATCGGTTCGGGCCCTGGAGGGTATGTAGCAGCGATTAGAGCAGCCCAACTGGGAATGAAAACCGTTATTGTCGAAAGATATCCTACTTTGGGGGGTACGTGTCTCAACGTAGGGTGTATCCCATCCAAATCATTGCTGGATTCCTCCGAGCATTTTTCCAAAGCGCGGCACGAATTTGCGGAGCACGGAATCAAAGTGGGGCAGCTTGAAGTCGATATGGATCAAATGATCGATCGTAAAGCCCAGGTGGTCTCCCAAACTTGCGATGGGGTGGCTTTTCTGATGAATAAAAATAAAATCGATGTCAAATACGGCCACGGTCGGTTTATAGATGCTCATACGATCGAAATCCTGAAAGATGGCGGAGAGACAGAATCGGTGTCAGCGGATAAAGTAATTATTGCAACGGGCTCCAAGCCATCGATGCCGGATGCGTTTGATTACGATAAAAAACGGGTGATAACTTCCACCGAAGCCCTTGAACTCCGCGAAGTACCCAAATCAATGCTTATCGTGGGTGGGGGCGTGATCGGTCTGGAGCTGGGTTCAGTTTTCAACCGGCTTGGAACGAAGGTTAGGGTGGTGGAATTCCTCGACCGGATCGTCCCCGGAATGGATAAGGATGTCAGCAAGGAACTTCAGCGATCGCTTAAAAAGCAAGGGATTGAATTTTTCCTCAATCATCAGGTGACCGAAGTAAAAGCGAACGCAAAAAGCGCAACCGTTTCATTTGAACCCCGCCAGGGAGGGGAGGCGATCAGCGAACGGTATGACTACGCTTTGATTTCGATCGGTCGGAGACCATATACGGAGAATTTGGGCCTGGAGAATGTCAACGTGGAGGTAGATGAAAAAGGATTCATCCAGGTCGATGAACAGTTGCGTACCGGAGAAAAAAATATTTACGGGATAGGCGATGTGATCGGGGGTGCCATGCTGGCGCATAAAGCGAGTGACGAAGGCGTTTTTGTGGTGGAATCTCTGGCCGGTCAAAAGCCCCACATCCCTTATCACCTGATTCCGTCCGTAGTGTATACCTGGCCGGAAGCTGCCGGAGTGGGGTACACTGAAGATCAGTTGAAATCGATGGGGCGAGAAATCAAAATTGGGAAGTTTCCTTACAGAGCCCTGGGTCGCTCCCGGGCGAGTATGGATTTGGATGGGATGGTCAAGATTATTGCTGATAAATCGACCGATGAGGTTTTGGGATTCCATGTGGTCGGTGCACGTGCCGCAGACATCATTGCTGAAGGGGTCACCGCGATGGAATTCAGGGCTTCCGCAGAAGACATTGGCCGGATGTCCCATGCACATCCCACGTATACCGAAGCCGTAAAAGAAGCTGCGCTTGCAGCCTGGGGAGCGGGTGCACTGCATAATTAGTAGTTGACTACGCATCAAGTCGGGAGTGATGCGATTTGCGCCAGTCATGAATTTAGTGGGCTGGTGTACTAAGTTATGATGGGCTTCAGTTCAGATATGGAGTGATGCGTCTGCTAGGGTCCAGGGGGAATGCGAGGTGCAATTGGGGAATCAATAGCGCCCTGATTCCTGCTCCATCCGCTCTGGCTGGTCTGCATTTGGCTGTGTGAATTGAATAGTTTAAGTATTTCCCGAAGTGGGGGCTATAACCTGTCTGAGGGCAGACCAGATTTTACGTCGAAATGATTATGGATTTTGTCGGCCCCCAAAGCCTTCCTTGCCGTAAATTCAGGGCGTTCACTTTCTCGCTATACCGGAATGACCGTCATATTAATTTTTTACTATATGGCATTCTTTTTGAAGGTAGGGAGGGTATGAAGACAGAAGAAAATAACTCGGTATTGGACGATACCCGCTTTTGGATGTTTATAGTGCTTTTTCTTGTATTTATCGCTTATGTGATCAGTTATCAAATCCCATAGATCATCCCGGGCCTGCGTGTTCTGTCTTCAGTCGGCTCAAATACACACACATTCCGTGGAAGTAATAAACAAACCTCAAATTTCGTAGTCATAAAAGTTTTTCGCAAACGTTTTATTACTTTAGTGGACTATCATCTAATGGCATTCAAATAGTCAAATTAGCATGGGTAAATCCGTACTCAACTGGAACAAGATATCCAGCATCTTGATATCCATTGTTCTCGTGGGGGTTTTGATCATATATGGTCAAACCTTTTTGGCCCCGATCGTATTTGCGATATTTTTATCGATTTTACTCCTGCCCATGTACAATTTCCTATACCGGTGGATCCCCGTCGACTGGTTGGTTATTGTCCTGTCCTTTTTGATTATCATCGGAGCAGTGGGAGGGGTAATGTATTTTTTCTCCGTCCAAATTTATGCCGTGTTTTCGGAGCTGTCAGAGATCCGACAAACCATGAGCAATGGAATTAATAAGATCAATTATTTTATTGCTGATAAATTTGATCTGGATACCGAGGTGGTTCGAAGCTGGATCGATTCGCAGGTGGATTTGTTGGTGGAGTTGCCTTCCACGTATTTATCCGCCGGACTTTCTTCCTCCTCTACGTTTCTGATACAGAGTCTGATCTGTATGGTTTACATGTTTTTCATCCTGCTGTATAAAGATGCTTTCCGCAACTTTATCGTCACGCAGTTTCCAAAGCAAAACCGACACGATATTCTCACCGTTCTTCATTCGATTAACAATGTGAGTCAACAATATTTTCTCGGACGATTGCTCGTCATGGTTATCCTGGCCATCCTCAACAGCCTGGGGTTGTGGATTTTGGGAATCGGTTTTCCCATTCTTTGGGGGACGCTGGCTGCTGTATTGACCATCATACCCTATATCGGAACGACCCTTGGCGGGACATTCCCATTTATTTATGCCTTTGCGACCGAAGATTCCCTATGGGCTCCTATCGGTGTGGTCATTATGTATCAGGTCGTTCAGCAACTGGAAGGAAATATCATCACCCCCAAAATTGTGGGAGGAACCATGCAGCTCAATCCGTTTGTTTCGATCGTGGCGATGGTTGCCGGGGGATTGGTATGGGGAGTTTCGGGGCTCGTGATTGCATTACCCGTTATCGCCATTATCAAGATCCTTTTCGATCACATCGAATTACTACAGCCTTTTGGATTGTTGCTGGATAAAGATCTGGCGGTGAAGAAAAACAAATTTCTGGAGGAATACGACGACGACAAATATCGACTGGAAAAATATTTGACCACCAGAGAGCCTACCTACAAAAAAGAGCCTTGAATCGGTTCAAGGCTCTTCGAATTATACTTACTTAAAATTAACATGGCCACGTTATCATGCCACCTCTATTGTTGTTCTGTCACTTTTTGTAACATGTTGCCACGAATATAAAGTAAAGATTATTCGTCTCCTAATAATTGAACCTATTTCTTGAAAATATTTCAAAGCAACGGGATTGACGTTAGAATAATAAAAACCATTGTGGTAGAATCAGCTTCGATCGTTATTAGATGATCTTCCCCAAAGGCAGATAAATACTGAAAAATAATTCAAAACAATGAATGGGAGCACGGCGTTTTGTACCTTGGGAGGACGGGCCTCAGTAAGTTTTGACATTAAATACAACAAAAATGAAAAGCATGATAATTTGGATTTGTACGGCGTTGATTTCTCTGGCTGTCAATTGTCAGAATGGTTCGCAGAATGCCTCGGATGTTCTTGCAAACCGCAGTACGTCTCTGGAACTCGACCCTGCACCAGGTGAGAAAATATTGACCATTGCCGGGGGATGTTTCTGGTGCGTGGAAGAAGTATATGAACGTACACGGGGTGTGAGTCGGGCGATCTCCGGATACTCCGGGGGGCATACCCAAAATCCTACCTATGAGAAAAGCAATACCGGGACGACCGGACATGCCGAGGCTGTACAGGTGTATTACAATCCCGATTCCATCAGTTTCAAAAAGTTGCTGGAAATTTTCTTTTTGGCTGCTCATGACCCCACTCAGGTAGATCGTCAAGGCCCCGATGTAGGTCCACAGTACCGATCCATTGCGTTTTATCGTACGCCGGAAGAGAAAACCATCATCGAAGATTACATCAACGAACTGAACAGTTCCGGAACATTCGATGCTCCAATCGCTACCGAAGTTAAAGCCTTCGATGTTTTTTGGGTGGCGGAAGATTATCATCAAAACTACTATCCGCAAAATCCGGGTAATCCATATATCCAGCGAGTCAGTCGCCCAAAAGTGGAGAAATTTATGGAGAAATTTCCGGAGTGGGTCAAGCCTGAATATGTGAAGTAATCATTAACATCCAGCCTCAGTGCTATTCAGTCCCCGTGGCTCCTAAAAATCCTTATAATTCCATTTCCCCCGGTAAGCGCGGCCGACCATGGTATTGGCATAATCATCGCCAATGAAAGATTCTTTGACCGGATCCCATAGGAGTGGCCTTTGCAATTCGTAGGCAATGTTGGTTACGTTACACACCGAAGCGGTTCGATGCCCCACTTCCACATCCGATATGGGACGGGAACGCTTGCGGATCGCATCGATCCAATCCTGATAGTGGTTGTCGCTATGGTATACGCGTTTATCCTGCGAAGATAAATCACGCGAAGCCAATCCAGAATCGGGGAAGGTTCGCAGGAAGCTTCGGCTCACTTCGATCCGGCCTTCGGTTCCGATAAACTGCACAGCATTTCCATCTTTTTCTCCGCCCCACAATTTATGGTTCACCCGAACGTCGTTATCATATACCATTGTGAGACCGTGGGACTGTCCGGGTTTTTCGGGAGGCAGGAATTTGACCGGCCCGGAATCGTCCTTGTCCAGGGCCCATTGTACGATATCAAACATATGGGCACCCCAATCCGTGATCAACCCGCCCCCGTAATCCCGGTAACCTCGCCACCAGGCCCAGGGTCCATCCACTGAAGTAGGGGCAAGGTCTTCGTGGTACGGCCGATACAAAGATGGTCCTATCCATTCGTTCCAGTCCAGTCCTTCGGGTGTTTCCTGAGCTGGTAGGGCGCATTGCTTTACGGGTTCCCCCACGCTGACGTTAACTTCTACAATGTCTCCGATGTAACCATTTCGCACGAGTTCGACTGCGTGTCGGAAATCGCGCCATGATCGCTGCATGTTACCCGTCTGAAAGACCCGGTCGTATTTCCGTGTAGCCTGGACCATGGCCCGGCCTTCGTCTACCGTGAGGGCGAGGGGCTTTTCACAGTAAATGTCTTTACCCGCTTTGGCGGCATCCACGACCATCTGAGCATGCCAGTGATCAGGGGTTACGATAACGACTGCGTCAAGGTCATCGCGTTCCAGCATCTCCCGATAATAATGGTAGCCCTTTACCTGGTGGTTCAATCCGAGTTCAGTGTTGTTTTTGGTGGTGGCATCAACGAGTCGATCGAGTTTTTGTCTGAATACATCGCATGCAGCCACAGATACTACTCCCTCGCATTTGCTGATGTTTCGCATCAGGCCATAGACCTGTTTTCCGGCACCGATATAACCTATGTTGATGCGATCATTGGGAGCGATAAATCCCGGCCCACCGAGGACGTGACGGGGTAAGATGGTGACAGCAGCAGCACCGGTGGCAGCTTGTTTTATAAATTTTCGACGTTTCATAGTAGAGGTAAGATGTTGAAGTGTTATAAATTTTTGTTTCAGATTAATATGCTGGTTGATAATAAGGTTTGAGGCCTTAGTTTGTTTTGGAAGGATTAAGATGAGAAAAATATTTCAATATCCATAGGGGCGACAGAAACTAAATTCTAATCACCCCTTCTGCTGATCATTTGGCGCATTCTGATCTCCGGAAAATTCCATAGGATCGCTGACGTAAGGTCAAAATAAAATAAATCTTTAGGTCAATAAAATCTATATTTTAAAAGGAATTTTATGCCTCCATCGACATTTTATTTCGGAATACTAAACAATCCGCTTTCCTCAATCCATGGTAAAGTTCGGATAGGTGATCCAATTCATTGGGAGGTGTTAGTTGATATAATTTCCTCTATTTCAATTGGAAAATACGGAAATAAGGAGCAGGTAGAGGGAGGGAGACGTATGCATGACTTGCCGACGTTTAATCCGTCCCGGTTTGGAGGGAGGGTTTTATAAAAAGTCAGAAATGAGTTGAGTAAAGTTAGACCTTTGGTCAATCAAATAAAAATAAATATCATAGACCAAATTAATAATGTATTTTTCAAATAATTTCTAATAAGTTTGATTGGTTTTTGAATGTGTTGCAAAATAATATGGCGATCAATTCATCAATAACCAAGCGAAATATTATATCAATATGACCCTGCGGCAACCTTATTTTATTTGATCAAAATACTCACCCTTATGAAAATCACAAAAATTGGTCAACCAACGGAGTTGGCCACCACTTTTTTGCAAAAATTAAAGCAAAGTACTGCCCTGTTTTCACAGTCTTCCCAATCTGCTGAACATGAAGTATGCCTGGTGAATTATTCAGAATCCATTTCAACGGAAGAACAAAGAACGATTGAAGAAATCATTGATCGTGGACTGTCCGTTCTTTTCCTTGAAAATGTGAAAGAAGAATACTTTCCCGGGAATTCACTTTTCGCCACGAATGCTGAAGTATGCATTATCAAGAGTGAATCACAAGGCAGGAAGCAACATATGTTGATGCTCGGAAACAAAGAACAGCCCTCCTTCCTGCCCACCGTCCGAGTCGATGAGGAATCAACTATGGAGGCCAGCGAAGAAGCGAAAGAAAAAATGAAGAAAGGACCCCTGTCCGATGAGGAACCAACGAAGGAATCGGTGGAAGTGGAGTCATTTATTGATATTCGGCATGCCGTGGATTGGGTAGGGGGTGTATCCCTGAAAATGCAGGAAGATGTTCAGCAGGTCAATGCCTCGCTGATCACGGGATCTATTACGATTCAGGCACAGAACTACAGTAGTAATTTGAATGGAAAGCCTACTTCCGCGTCTGCGTATTATTCCTACGATGTCGAGTTAGCTGCTGTGGTATCTCCTAAAAGAAATAAAATCCTAAAAATCACCAGTGTGAATTCTTATGTCAGCATCGTCAATGGATTGTCTGTGGACACAGAGAATGACAGGGGAGATGGTACCTACGAAGGCCGAATGTTGTTGTATCCGGGAGATTACTATACGAGCAATAAAAATGAAATAAGCCTTCCGGCTGGATGGCGTATTATTAAGATCGCGCCTGAGACATTGAACAATGATAATAATTATACCCACACGACAGGGTGGACCATCGGCGCAGAAGGCGGAGGTCAAATTTCGCAGGATCCCAGTGTGGCTGCGAATTTGTCCGCTTCCTATAACGCGAGCGAATCTTATTCCCAATCTTTTCAGGACTTTACCGTACTGAATCAATCCAATGCAGCTTATTGTGACTGGAGGTATGTATATACAAAGGTCTACCGCGACTGGAAAAGTATTTTTTCTGACTGGATGGCCGATATTGAAAACTTCCCCGATCTGGCTAAATCGACCATGTACATGAAAAATGAAGTGGTGTATGAGGCGCCCGCTTCTGACAATTCACTACGAAGGTTTTGCAACGCTATTGGACATCAGACTTTATATGCTTTTTCGTATCTGACCTGGTATTTGGTTATCGAATATGGAGTCAGGTACAATATGGCCGATTGGCATTGGGATAACTTTAGCTTAAATATGGGGTCCGTCATTTTCCCGGAAGAAGCTTAATCCGCATTATACGTGGTTAGTTGGCGTGTGTTTATGAAATGTCGAGCCTCGGATAGGTAACATAGGAACGTGCTGGCCCCAATGATTTTGTAAGGTCACATAACTCTGCAACAAACTCAGGGAGTCGACCTTTGTGATTCTTCGATTTGGGGGATTGAAGTAGGAGGGGAATTTTAAAAGATGTCGTAAAAAGTATCAGAATGATCCATATATTCTGATCAGGTGTACACTTTTCAAAAGTAATAACAGCCGGAATTTAATAGTAGAGGCGAAGAAAGAAGAGTAAAAATGTGGTCCCACAAGGACTTGAACCTTGGACCTACCGGTTATGAGCCGGTTGCTCTAACCAACTGAGCTATGGGACCCGCATTTCAAAATGGTAGGCAAATTTATGATATTTATATGGTTCAAAACAAAAAAAACGGGTAAATTATTAACCGATAATGCGGCCTGGGTTGGATTTGATGAAATCGTTCCAACTCCCGCCCTTATTGGACTGGAGATTGTTCTTTTGACCATAATTCATACAGACAGCGACGGCCAGCGCATCCGTAGCATCCAGCGTCGTCGAGTCGAGGTTCTTTCCCAGTATAATCGAAAGCATCCCCGCCACTTTTTCTTTGGAAGCGTTCCCATTGCCTGTGATGGATTGTTTGATCCGCTTCGGTGAATATTCCTCCACCTCCAATCCCATGACGGAGGCAGCCGCAATGGCTACACCCTGGGCCCGTCCCAACTTGAGCATCGACTGGGGATTTTTACCATAAAAAGGGGCTTCGATGGCCATCGCTGTGGGGGAATACCGTTCGATCACGCTCTGAACCCGAAAGAAGATCTCCCGGAGTTTTTGTTGGTGATTGTCAAACTTGGCCAGCTTGATGATGCCCATGGTCAGCACGGTCATCAGATCGCCTTCACATTCTATGACGGCATATCCCGTAACGGTACTTCCCGGATCTACCCCAATAATTCGCATAAATTTACATTTTAATTTGTCGGTACATCAAATGTACAGGAAAATATCGGAACGCACTTGAATTTGGCTGGAAGTCCTTGGTCAGGTAGGAAGGGATCTTCATCGAATTTAACAATAATTTTAGTAGATCGGTCTCTCGACAATCGTTCGTACATTGATCCGGATCTTGATTTGCGATCGACACCCTCGGCGTGGTATGAGGGAGCGGGTAAATAATAATATGCTTCTCCACCAATGAAGTAATTACTTGACTCTTACCTGCGTTATTGGAAATGAAAGTCCCCGGAAAAATTCAAAAGGACGACCTGGAATGAGAACGTACAGATCATATCTATTACTTTTCCTCCTATCTTTTTTTCTTCCAAAAGAAGGTACAGAGCATGAGTATGTTCCGTCCAATGAAGACCACGCCGGAGAAATCGCCACAGCAGCGTTTAGTGATTATTGCAGAGTCAACAACAATACCTTTCAGGATGGGGAATCTCTGACTTATAAAATTTATTACAACATCAATTTCATCTGGATCGGGGCCGGCACCGTCACTTTTAAAATAGACCGAAGAGGGAATCAGTATTTTGCCGAAGCCGTCGGGCGGACATATGGCGGATACGACTGGATTTTTAAGGTACGCGATACTTTCCAGTCTGTACTTGATGCGTCCACACTTTTGCCCATCAAAAGCACCCGGGTGGTGAACGAAGGGAGTTATACCAAATACGATCAGGTCACGTACATGCGCAATAGTCGAATGGCCGAGTCCGTCATGGGTAAAACCAGGCAATCTGCGGAATCGAAGGTCATTCTCATCGATCAATGTGTCCACGATATCTTATCCACGATGTACGCCTTTCGGAATACCCCCATCTCCTCCCTGGAAAACCAATCCCAATACGAACTGGATATGCTACTCGACCGGAAAAAATACCCGATCACCCTGAATTATAAAGGACCCGAAGATCAAACCAAAATTCGGGGGGTGGGCAATTTTGATACCTATTTGTTCGAGCCCAAATTGATCGTGGGCAATATATTTAAAGAGGAGAGCGGGATGAAAATATGGGTTTCACGGGATGCGAATAAAGTGCCCCTGATGATCGAATCCCCAATTTCAGTTGGGAAGATTAAAGCTATATTGATCGAACACAAAAACCTGAGGTACGAAACTTCAGGGTATTAATTAGCGTTGGTTCATTAGTACAAGATATAAAGGAGTGGTAGGTATGCGCCCGGTTGCCATGATATTCTCCCACCTGGTATACCAAATATTCGCTACCATATTTGACACAATCCAATTTCTATGAAAAATATACGCAACATTCTGCTAATCCTATTGTGCATTTTGCTCGTAGGAGGTATCATTGGAGGTCTTTCCTGGATCCGAAGTTTTGAAAATCGAAACGTTATCCAGCAAAGCGATATCATACTCAATCAGGTGCAGAATGTCCGCAAACTCATTACTGTAGAAGGCTATTTTACGGAAATTTACACCCACAAGGACTATTACAAATTTGACATCAGTCCGCTCCGGAAAAAAGCCCTCGTCCGCGTCAAAGCAAAAGCATCGGTCGGCGTCGATCTGGCCAATCTTCATCCCTGGACCAATCCGCAAACCAAAACGCTCCATATCCAACGATTCCCCCAGCCGGAGATTCTTTCGCTGGATCACCAGCTGGATTATTACGACATCACGGAAGGAACTTTTAATTATTTTACGACCACAGATTACAACGCGATCCACCAAAATGCCCGGCAATTTATTGAGGACAAAATCATGGCGAGTGAAATGATGGGACAAGCCCGAAACCAAAGCCAGCTCATACTCGAGAGCATAACTACGCTGGTTGAAGGGATGGGGTGGCGTTTGGAAATCGAAGAAAGACCCTAATCAGGAGAAATGCGATACCACTTCCAAACCAGCTCCTTGTGGCATATTAATTTTGTAGTATTCACATTCGTTTATATCTTACGGTGTTCTTTTGGGATCCGTTCATTTCCCTGACCGATTTTCTGGTTTTAAGATGAGTGGAATCCACATTGTCAATCAATCAGAAATCATTTATGGCAAACACGGTGCAAGCTACTCAGAGGAAAGAAATTTTTGGCCACCCGGTCGGGTTGTACGTATTGTTTTTTACAGAGCTCTGGGAGCGATTCAGTTATTACGGCATGCGCGCGATCCTCGTGCTGTTTTTGGTGTCGTCTGCTAACGGCGACAACCCAGGGTGGGGTTGGGAGGATAGCCGGGCACTGAGCCTCTACGGTACTTACACCATGTTCGTTTATTTAATGTCCATTCCGGGAGGATTGGTGGCCGATAAATTGCTCGGTCAGCGGCGAACCGTGATGCTGGGTGGAGTATTGCTTGTTCTGGGGCACGGGATTTTGGCCGTTGAAGCCCCCTGGGCGTTTTATACCGGATTGACGTTGATCGTACTCGGTGTGGGGGGATTAAAACCCAACATCTCCACCATGGTTGGGGGATTGTATCCTCCGGGTGACGACCGAAGGGACAAAGGTTTTACCATATTCTATATCGGCATCAACATTGGAGCGCTACTTTCCGCTTTGATTGTAGGGTACGTTGGTGAAAAAATAGGCTGGCATTATGGATTTGGATTGGCGGGTATCGGAATGTTTTTGGGCTTATTGGTGTACATTTTCGGTCAGAAATACCTCAGGGGTGTGGGGGAGTTTACCGGGAGTAAAGACAGTCCTGACTATGAGGCATCCAAACGACCGCTGACGAAGGTGGAAAAGGATCGTATGAAAGTGATGTTCCTTTCGTTTTTGCTCATCATCGTATTCTGGGGGTCTTTTGAACAGGCCGGAGGTCTAATGAATCTGTATGCCGATCAGAAAACGGACCGCTTACTCGATTTGGGCTGGCTTGGCATGGGAATGTTTGAAGTACCTGCCTCCTGGTTTCAGAGCGTAAATGCCTTTTTCATTATTACTTTGGGTACGGCGGTAGCTGGGTTTTGGTATCGTCGAAATCACAAAGGAAAAGAGGCTTCATCGTTATTTAAAATGGCGATTGGGGTGATTATTATGGGGTGGGGGTTTCTGTTTATGTCAGCGGCGAGTATGCAATATGAGTCGCAAGGGGCTTCGGCCATGTATTGGTTGATTATGGCTTATCTTTTCCATACCGTGGGAGAATTATGTGCCTCGCCCGTGGCCTTGTCATTCATCACCAAATTAGCTCCGATTAAATACGCGTCTTTTATGATGGGGGCTTATTTTGCGGCGTCCGGTCTGGGGAATAAGCTGGCAGGATTGCTCGGAGAAGCTTCTGCTTCCGCCGGGGAACTTCAGATCTTTACTGGAATTGCTGTGTTCTGTACCCTGACAGGGGTGATTGTGCTGGTCATGCTCAAGCCGTTGAAACGGCTTACCCATGGGGCAGAGGAACTCAAGCAACCGGCTCTCGAGGAAGTTACAGAACCCGAACCAGGGGCTCAGCCTTAATCCACCGATTTCAAATGTGCAGATTAAATTTTGAAGGTTTTTCTCCTGCCGGATGGAATAAGTTAAAAAGCAACTCAAGGTGTTACACACCGTGGACTGGCTGCGTTAATTTTGTACTGTCCTTTCTACTGTAAGGGTCGGGGTTGAATTCAAGCATAATCTGGATTGTCCTGCTCCGCATACATAGACTAAAACCTTGTCGTCGTATATATAATGGCTGCAGGTCATTCGAAAGTATTTACAATAATCTGAATCATATTGCCCCCTTGGATTTCCAGAACCAGGTTATGCTGATCCCCGGATTCCAATGGATATGATTGGAATTTAGGTGAAAATTCCAGGATGAATGTTGTCCAAGCCGGATTATGTCCCTTCCCCCGGCCCCCGATCGGGGAGTTCCAGTTCGTCTAATCAGGGTCTGCTCGTGATTATATAACACACTGACACCTAGTCTGATATCTGGCGATTAAGCATGATTTAATACAAAGGAATTTGGATATGTTTGCCACACCTTTGCAACAGGTTCATTAAACCTCACACATCAGCTTAAAATTGGAGAATTTTGCAGCTCTATCCATATGAACTTCCAGGATTCCTAATTTTCTTTCTTGAGATTGATTTTGATTTCCATCGTCCTTTCAGGACTCAGTACTTGCTTTGATCCCCTTCGATGGGTTGAAACCCATCGCTTTACCATCATCGTCCTTTCAGGACTCACCGTACATCATTATTTTCGGGGATTAATTTCTGAATTTATTAGCGGACTCTATATATATATTGTCTACTTACTCCCCACTAAGACCCAGCAGGGCCTCTTCCATCATGATTTAGCCCCCCTCGCATTTCCATTCCCCTATGCATTGTCTACCTTCTCCCCACTA
>CALGAA010000106.1 GCA_937952445.1 uncultured Bacteroidota bacterium
TGAGTCGACAAAAACCCGGCCACTGACGGGGCCGTATTGTTGGTCGATCTGGTTTAGTAGTTCTTTAAGCTTTCCCTTCAAAATCCAATGGTAATCCTTACCATATGCGTAGCGGGATATCTTGAAAGAGTCATTTGGCGGGTTTTCAGCAGGGTAATAATTGTACGCTAACACGATGACGGATCGGGTTCCCTCTACCAACAACCGGGGATCAGTCCTTTTATCCAGGTAATTTTCCATGTAGGTCATTTCCCCGTGGTAACCCCGGTTCAACCATTCCCGCAGCTGCTTCCGTTCTTCCGTCAGTTCTTCCGCTTTGGCTATACCGATCCGGCTGAACCCCAGTTCCTTTCCTTTTTCTTTTATCCATCTTGAGGCTGCGTACTGATCCAAAGTCTTTGTCTTGTATGGTTCTGAAATTAATCCCCGGCGCACTGGGAACGCTGGATTTTCTCCATCATAATGTACAAATTTAATCCGTTCCGATGGCAATATCCCCGGCAGCCTTTACACCCGCGAAAGATATTGACATTTCAGCACGCTACAGTCTATGGCTTCCTCCCCTCAAAAGTTGATCATCACCTTTTTACGGACGGTAAAATTTTCACCAAAAATTTGCAATATGTACGTGCCAGCAGGCACATGAGGCACCTCCAGTCTTAAAGATTCCCCTTCATGTATGGTATTCTCGGATTTGTAATGGAGCCGACCAAGCTGATCGTGCAGGAAAATCCGCACATCACCCACATCCATCGCTACCGCTTCCAGCGTGATAAAATCGCGTGATGGATTGGGATAAATTTTAAATTCCGGTTTGATCTCCCCGCAGTTGGGGTAAATTAACTTTTCCTGGACGGACCTCAGTCCTAATGGGTCTTCCACTGCCAACCGAATGCGGTAGTAATAGGTTTCGATTCCACATCCCAGCGGTTCGATATGAGCAGAGGCCACGGCGGTGAAAAATTGCGCTTCCTGATGAAAATGGGTATTGTGATGGAGGAAAACGGTCCATTCAAATTTCAAATCTTCGACTTTATGTTCTTTATCGGAAACCTCCGCCTCCAGCGGCCAGGCCGTCGACTGAATAATGCTGTACACATCATCAGCCCGAATGCTCGTTATTTCAATCTCCGGAGGGGTATTATTCACCGACACTACCACGTCTTTTTGATTGAATGTCCCTGAGGCATCGGCCACCGCCAAAACGAGGTGGTACGTCACAGGTTCGGCGTCCGTAAAGGTATAATCCATGACCGGATCGGTACTGACGGTATCCCCCTCCATAATCCACCAAAAGCTCAGATCTTCGCCTTCGGGATCATAGGATTGGGAAGCATCGAAAGTGACCGATAAGGGAGCTGGGCCGAACACCGTATCAGGACTACTCACAATTACCGGCCGACGATTGCCTTCAAAACTCAATTTGGCGATACGATGCGGATCATGGGTGACGAGATACACGCTGTTATCGAACGGATTTTCAGAAATCTGAACCACCCCGCCTATCCCCTGCCCCCAGTGTTCCAGTGTTTCCACTTCGCGATTTTCATTGAAGGTTAGCACACGCAGCCAGCCCTGAAAGTCACCGTGAAAATATGCATGCTGATAGTCTTCCGGGTACCCATCGAGCGTATAGAACACCCCGGCGATGGATGAACTTCCGCTAAACTTTTCACCCGAAATAATGGGTGACTGCGGATCTCCAATCTCGACGCTTTTAGCTTTACCATCGGAGTGGAAGCCCGGTGTGACCGCAGATTTTTTTTCGCTGACCCAATTGGCATAGGCCAGTGCCGGACGCTGATGCACAAAGGTAGGGATGGAGTCCGGAATGGGAATTCCTGCTCCGCATGGATGATCAAACCGAGCTCCATGACCCGCATCTCCCTGCACGATGAGATCCTTGAAATGGAAGTACTTCTGTCCACAGTTATTCAATCCCACGGGCGCATCCAGATTGGAAACTTCTTTGTCCCGAAATAGATAATAGGACTCCTGACCTTGATACACTGGCCAGCCAAAATTGAGTCCGGGTCCATCGACGATATTGATCTCTTCCCAGCTCCAGTCACCTACATCGCCCACCAGCAGATTACCCGGTCCACCGAGATCCCCGAATTTATTTTCAGGATAAAATGTCATGCGGAAAGGGTTTCGGAATCCGAGTGCCCAAACTTTGGAAATCGGCTCATTGGGTCGATCTGAATCAAAAAAGGGATTGGATTCGAGACCTAAACCCGTTTCAGGGTCGATCCGGAGAATTTTACCACAATACGTATTCAGGTATTGCGACCGGTAAGCTCCGATAAATTCCGATTCGGTCAGTATTCCATCCTCCAGCGCCTGAGGATCAAAAGCAGCTTCGGGAGCAGGGGACTGGCCCACATAATCTTTCCCGGGGGCACTGCCATCTCCCACGGAGAACAAAAGGCTGGTATCCCGGCCGAAAAGCAAAGTTCCTATTCCATGAGATTTGGTCGTTATGGGAATTCCGTCCTCCGGTCCGTGACCGATGATAATCCGGCGGCTGCCGGGCACTATTTCTCCATCCGCCAGGGTATAGCGGGTGATACGAGCTATAGTAGCCTGATTGTATTCGTTTCGTGTCGGATCATAATTAGCATCAGCAGAGTGGTACAGATGGTACCTATCCACGACATACATCAGGTACATCCATCCGTTGGAGGCAAAATCGGGGTGAAGCGCCAGGCCCAATAACCCGTGGTCACTCCAAAAACCCACTTCATCTGAAATATCCAGTACCGGCGTAGTCATCACTTGTCCTGACCTCATCAACCAGACTTTTCCGTCCTGAGTCCAGATATACGACTCTTCGGTTCCGGTATGAGCCATGCCTACCGGGTATAAAATTTGATCCGTGATTTCTTCCAGAAAAAATCCTTCCGGGAGGGATTGGGCCCCCAGATTGGTATGAAAAGCAATCGTCAGTACAAATAGGGTGAAAATTCTATTCATGGTACCATTATAACGGCCGGGTGCCGTAAAATGATCTAAAACAATTGAATTACCTCTGCTCTCACTCCTCTATTCACCAAAAAAAAGAGTCCCCCGAGGTGTTTTGGATAAAATGAGATTAAAATCCAAGTTAATTCATCTCGCCCGGGGGACTGCGGTAAATGGGATTAGGACAAATTTAAAAACTTATCCAAAAGCGATCAAATAAAATTTGATCTTAACGTTTGAAGCAATGGACTAATCCACTACTTTTTTAGTTGAAAATGAACTACTTATATACTCTCTATTCATTCGAGCTATGTGCGCTACACTGATCTCCTTGGGGCATTCTGCTTCACAAGCTCCTATATTGGAACAATTTCCAAAACCTTCCTTATCCATTTGGGCGACCATTTTTTGGGCACGTTGTTTCGATTCCACTTTACCCTGAGGGAGATGAGCCAGGTGCGATATTTTTGCCCCGGTAAACAACGCTGCGCTGGCATTGGGGCACGCTGCGACACAGGCGCCGCATCCTATACAGGCTGCCGCGTCAAATGCGTAGGAGGCCTGATCCTTTTCGATCGGAATCACGTTCCCATCCGGTGCAGACCCGGTATCTACCGAGATGTATCCCCCCGATTGGATTATGCGGTCAAAGGATGACCGGTCTACAACCAGGTCTTTTACCACCGGGAATGAATTGGCCCGGAAAGGTTCGATAATAATCGTTTCGCCATCCTTGAAATGACGCATATGAAGCTGACACGTCGTCGTTGCCCGGAGCGGACCATGCGGCATCCCGTTGATCATTACGCCACAAGTTCCACAAATACCTTCACGGCAATCATGGTCAAATGCCACCGGATCTTTTTTCTGTTCGATCAACTGCTGATTGAGCACGTCCAGCATTTCCAAAAATGACATATCCGGGTTGGCTTCGACCTGATAGGTCTCAAAACCCCCGCTGTCATTCCTGTTTTTCTGTCGCCATATTTGAAGTGTTAATTTCATCCCTTTTCTTTTTTTAGTATTCAAAATTTGATCTACCTGCCGCGTAGCTCTCCGATTGATCAGCTTACTTATAACTTCTTACTTTGAGTTCGACGTTTTCAAATTTCAGTGGCTCGATATACATCCGGGGTTCTTCCGGATCCCAGGACCACGCAGCCACGTGCGCAAACTCTTCATCGTTTCGGGTCGCCTCTCCTTCAGCGGTTTGATATTCTTCCCGGAAATGTCCTCCGGCCGATTCTTCCCGGTTGAGTGCATCCAGGATCATCAATTCACCCATTTCTAAAAAGTCCGCTACACGCAAGGCCTTTTCCAGCTCAGGATTGTATTCATTGCGTTCGCCTGGAATGTAGACGTCTTTCCAGTACTGCTCGCGCAATTCCCGTACCAACGTCCGTGCTTTCAATAATCCTTCCCGGTTTCGTGCCATTCCACAGTAATCCCACATGATCAAGCCCAGTTTCCGGTGGAAATCATCCACGGACTGGTTCCCCTGCACATTCATCAATTGATCGATCCTGTGTTTTACGGCTTGTTCAGCTTCCAGAAATTCCGGCAGGTCATTCGAAATTTTCGGTGTCCGGATTTCATTGGACAGGAATTGTCCAATCGTATATGGGATGACAAAATAGCCATCCGCCAACCCCTGCATCAAAGCAGACGCTCCCAGACGATTGGCGCCAGAGGGACAAATCGCACTTGCACCGCCGATGG
>CALGAA010000107.1 GCA_937952445.1 uncultured Bacteroidota bacterium
TGTAATCTTTTTCACGGCCCCAATCCTGAAACCAATCATCCTGAAATTCATCCGTGTCGGATAAGGGTTTCAATAACTGGTAGAAATAATCCTGCCCCAGCCTCAGATAATAATCGGTGTAATGTTCCTGATCGTGTCTGTTTTCCAGAAAATCGTCAAGCAACAAACGGAGTGCCAGATCAGATCTTTTGGACGGCACTTTGATGACTTTATCCGCAAACCGTCCCTCACCATTTCCAAAATTCCGACCACCCAATAAGATTTGAGAAGCGGGAGCCACTTTTTTGTTGACGCGAATGGTCATCCCCTGAAACCCAATGGCTGAAATCGAGTGCTGACCACAGGCGTTCATACATCCGCTAATCTTGATATCTACATCCTGAGAATCCAGCAATTGAGGATATTCCGTTTCAAGCAATTCGGTCAGCCGCGTGGCTAGTCCCATGCTCGAAGCAATCCCAAGATTGCAGGTATCTGTTCCGGGACAGGTCACGATATTTCCCAAACCCTGTGGTCCGATTTTGGTGAGTCCAAGCTCCGACAACTGCCGGTAAAGGGTTTCCAGTTGGGAAGCTTTGACGTAACGGATGACGAAGTTTTGGTGAATCGTGGTCCGGATATCATCCAAATCCAGTGAGGCCATCACATCCAACAGTTTCCGGGTCAGATCTGTGGAAATATCACCGTTGTGTATTTTCAGTCCCACGGTGTAGTATCCGGGTTGTTTTTGACGCGAGGTATTCGCAGAAAACCATTTTCGGAATCCAGGATCAGAAAGGTCAATTTCATAATCATTATCCGCAGGTTCGACTTGTTTTTCCTTATAAGGCAGGGGATAACTTTGAAAAGGCAGGACTTTACGTTCTGCTTCTGCGAGTTCGAGGAGACCTTCTACGCCTACATCTTTTATCAAATACTTCATTCGGGCTTTATTCCTTTTGGTCCGTTCCCCGAACCGATCGAAAGCCCGGATCAATCCTTCCGCGAACGGAATCAGCTGATCGACCGGAAGAAAATCATGGGCCAAATAAGCGTGATTGGGCTGTGCACCCAGTCCCCCGGCGATTAATTCTTTAAAGCCGTGAATCTCTTTTCCATCCACCACTTTTATCCTGGGAATTAACCCGATGTCATTGATGTAGCTGTAATAGTCATCGTCTTCAGCAGCCGAAAATGAAATTTTAAACTTCCGACCCATATCCTGGCAGATTGGATTGCGTAGCAGGTATTCAAAAGTGGCCTGGGCATAGGGGCTGATATCGAATGGAGCGTTGACGTGAACTCCTGCCAGATGGGACCCGGTAACATTGCGCACGGTGTTCCCGCAGGCTTCGCGAATGGTGATTTCATCCCGGGCTAACTCTTCCCAAAGCTGTGGAGTCTCCTCGAGTTTAACAAAGTGCAATTGTATATCCTGGCGCGTCGTGATGTGCAAATTACCGGTAGCATATCTATCCGAGACATCTGCGATCCGCGCTAGTTTCTTCCGGCTGAGATTCCCATGTGGTATTTTGATTCGGACCATTTGCACACCTGGTTGCCTCTGGCCATAAATTCCACGGGCTAACCGAAGACTTTTAAATCGATCTTCGGGGATGACCCCACTTTTGTACTTCGCAATTTTCTGCCCCAGTTCAAGTAACTCTTCTTCTACGACCGGGTTTTCCAACTCTGTTCTAAAACTTCGCATGATTTTATTTTTAATTCTGATTTAGTATGATGCTCAGGCGTGCAAACCGCACTCTTTCTTTGACGTTTCCCACCACCACCGGCCGGCCCGGATATCTTCCCCGGAACGGATGGCCCGTGTACAGGGTGCACATCCTATACTGACAAAACCCTGATTGTGCAACTTATTCTCGGGAACTCTAAATTCTTTCAGATAACTTTCCACCTCAATCAATGACCAATGAAGCAAAGGATTGAATTTGATCACTCCAAACTTTAAATCGTACTCAAAACGTCTCATATTCTGTCTGTTGGAAGACTGTCCGGCCCGTAATCCGGTCACCCATACGTTGTACGGCTGAAGAGCCCGCTCCAGGGGTTCCAATTTTCGAATCGCGCAGCATTCCTTCCGGTTTTCCACTGACTCATAAAAACTATTGGGCCCCTTTTCTGCAAGAAGTCGTTCAACGGCCTCCGACCGGGGATAGTATACCTGAATCGGCTTTCGATATTTCCGGCGTGTTTGATCGAAAACATCGTAGGTTTCTTGAAATAACCTGCCGGTGTCCAGCGTAAACAGATCGATATTCAGGTCATGACGGCTGATCAAATCGGTGATTACCTGGTCCTCCTGTCCAAACGAAGTGGAAAATACAGGCGCAAAATCAGGGTGCTCCGACAGCCATTTCAATGCATCGAGCGCATCTGCATCCTCTAAAAGCTCATTGAGCTTATCAATTTTTTGTAGGGTTTTCATGAATGATTGGGTCGTAAATGGATCTAAAAATGGTATGATATACACATGGCAGTGAGCCATATCCATACGGATTGATTGAAAAAGACCATACGAGGTTACATGACCTCAATCAGTCACATTTCAGTCCTTCCATATGTGGATGGGAATCAACAACAACAACAGCAACACATACACATGTGTGCCATATCTGATTTAGGAGAGAAAAGAGAGGAGGAAGAAATAGATTTCTTCAAAATGGGGTTTGGTTGGTTAAATCGACTTGCGTCCATGACTGAATAAGTTTTCAATGATTTATATTTACTTTAAAAAGTCAGGATTTGGCACCTTCCATTTAAGGGGCTGCCAGAGGATCATCGAGCCTGTCTCTACCCTCTTCTTTATAAACCAATTGAACTTTGCGACCTCCCTGTCGGGGGGCAAAACACAACTGAAGATGCGACAAATATAAAAGGCTTTTTTCCAATTAAAAAAATTTTGCAATACATTTTTTTAAAAAAATATGATTTACCTCCAATTTTAGGGTAAAAACTTCGATTCGCAAGGTATAATTTGGCTTATCTCAAATCGCTTTCCCGTTGATATGCATCCACTTATCCGCGATCAGAAGGATATTCCAACTCAGAAGGAACTTGACCAGGTGGTGATGGCATCATAAATAATGTCCCCATTTCATCCAATGACCAAACTATTGTATTCGAATAGGGATTGAATTATTCCGAATCAGATATCTTTGTCGACGGATACCACATACAAAATATTTAATGTACGAATTTACGATTCTGGTACCAGTGTACAACGAAGTGGAAAATATTCCACGATTGGGTCAGGAACTCGGTCAATACCTGGGCAAGGCGTCCGTCTCTA
>CALGAA010000108.1 GCA_937952445.1 uncultured Bacteroidota bacterium
ATAATTTCCTTCACCCATGGTGTAGCTCTTTTTCCGTCTCATTATCTGTTTATGTATAATAAAATTTAACGTGCGATGATATACGGATTTATTTTTAGAATACCAAATATTCGATGATGCATTTAGGCATCACCCGTATAAACTATCTTTTTGATGACCAACAGGCACTTCTTTGGCGTTCAGCGCATTGGATCAAAACCAAACGAATGCGTAGAAGCTACAGGCTTGATTACCCTTTTTTGGGTTTATGGTGTAAGCTTACAAATTAAATGGTGTATAACTAAATCTCTGTCATGGGTATCGATGAAGCAGGGGCATCACATACTATTCCAATACTGCGAATTTATACTCAACCCAAACAGCATTCAGTTAAAATTTTTAGCCTGGATTGCGGATCCAATTCAGCCGGACAATCATTCTTTAGTTCATAGAAGATACGAAACGATCGGCGATCATTTCCATTAATGGCAATTGTTCCAGTTGGTGGAGCACCGGTGATTCCGTAATGGGGTATCCATCGAGGATGTGTTTCAAATCGATCGGAATGTTGATGACTTTGACCTCACCATCATCGATAGACAAGCCACTCGACCATTCCAGGACACGGTAAGTGTCATCTCCACCTACATGAAGCGCAACGCTTTGAAGCTGACCTCCATTTACTTTATACGCTCCCTCGATTTTTTCAAAAATATAGCTCTGCCAGGCCGGCCAATATTCGCTGGAAAAACTCAGTGCAGACCCCACCTCATGTTCCGATGGAGTCGTATTGTTCAGTGTGGGGTGCAATCCCAGCCCAAAGGACAGGGACTCATAATTACCAGATGGAATTTCAAAGGTCAACTTCTGCTGGGTTTCAGGAATCGCATCGCCGTTGATATCCTGCAAAAAGGAAATATGGAGTACATCCCACAACGGATACGTCTGGGTTCCATCGCTCAGCTTAAAGTCGGATAAATAAAAGCTCACCTTACTAAATTGCAATTCGACCGAATCATTCAATTCGTACACCTCGTTGGGTCCGGCAAGTGGTTCACCGTCGTATTGGAGTTGAAAAATTAAATCAACCTTGGCCACTGGATTATTTTCACTATTATCACAGCTCGCCAAAATAATCAGAAATGCAAGTAAAAATATCCCTCTCATACCAGTTCTAACGCAACTATAAAGGGGATGTTTCATTTCCACCGGAAACTTTTAAGCAGGGTATCTATATCGGTCTTAATATAATCAAGGATGGGGGCAATGGAGTCAGGATTGGGCTGAGCATTAAAGTACACCGCTCCCCTTAAGAAATGATCCGCGGTATCAGTCAAAAAAAATTGGTATGGAGAGGCAACCGGCCCCGCCAGGTTGAATTCCATCCCCGATTCACGACCATCCAGGACGATGGGTGATTCGTCGATTCCACTGGCAATTGCACTGTGTTCATAGACCATTTTGAAGCTTTCGTTGGCCAGATTTTGGTAGGAATAATCATCCCCTATTGGGTAATAGGTAAAATGAATGCTGGCGTCAAGTGATGCATAATGCAAATCAAACCAACACTCGAAAGGGATAGCTTCATTAAAAAAGGTGTTCCGTTCGATGATTTCGGCGTGGGTGGATTTTTTAAACACAAATCCACAATCCCATTCCGGATCGACCAATTGGTATGCGGGATCGGGCAGGACCACTCTCGGGTACATTCTTGGTTTGGGCGAAAACGAGCCCTGTTCCCCAGATTGACAACTGACAATAAAAAGAACTGAGATTAGTGATAAACATCCTAAATTCCTACCAGAACTTAAAATGTATTGCACCAGACTCCATACGAATTTATGCATGTATATTAAAATGGCAGATCGTCTTCATCGTCAACGCTCTCCTGACCCGATGAGTCTGAGGCAGATGATGTTCTGGTTGACGACTGCGATGATGAGTGGCTTTGAGCCCATCGGCCATCCTCCTCCATTGGGAAAGACGAATCGCTTTGGCTGTCCCGCCGATCCAACGACCGGAGCACGTTGGCCACAACCTCGGTAATGTATCGGTCATTTCCATCTTTATCCTGATACTTCCTGGAAGTCAGTTTCCCTTCAACGTATACCAGGCTCCCCTTTTTCAATTGCCGTTCTGCACTCTCCGCCAAATACCTCCATAAGATGACATTGTGCCATTCGGTTACCGTCTGCCATTCGTTGTTCTTATCCCGGTAGTTTTCATTCGTGGCCATCGTAAATTTGGCGACTTTAGTACCACTTTCCAAAACCCGGACTTCCGGATCCTTACCCAAATTACCAACTAAAATTACTTTGTTAATCATGACTTTGATTTATGCCCAATTTACGGGAATTTTGATTTATAAACAACCGAATTGGCCGCGGGAAGGCAAAGTTATCCATTTTTTTTAGCTTGACAAATTCGATGTTTTCATCCAATTCCCACTCCGGCAGGCTCGCTGTTACATGATAAAAATGAAGGATTAGCTTTCGATGGGATAATATCCATTCCATCTGATCGATCAATGGAAATGGGGGACTTTTATCCCGCTGTTTGGATTTCATGGCCAATTTAAAATTGTCCAACTTTCCGACCAATGGAAAAAGATAGAGGTTTTGCCACACGGTCGAATCCTTATTTTGAAT
The DNA here is from genome assembly GCA_937952445.1 of uncultured Bacteroidota bacterium. Lineage (GTDB taxonomy): Bacteria > Bacteroidota > Bacteroidia > Chitinophagales > Saprospiraceae > Membranihabitans. Next base: position 2,628 of record CALGAA010000108.1, read on the forward strand.
CACGGCGATTCGCCCATCACGGACGTAAACCCCAAAGTTCAACCACCGGGTTTGCTTTTCCCGGGACCGGGCCTTAATGGGAAGTTGATCGACCATATCCATTTGATACGCCTGACAGGAAAGTGCCGCAGGACACACTTCACAGCGGGGATTTCGGGGAGTGCAAGCCAATGATCCAAAATTCATTATGGCTTGATTGAAATCAGCAGGAGGATGTATCTGGACAACCCCGTTGACAAGCTCCTGAATATAGCGTTGAACCGATGGTCGACCCACGTCTTCCGCAATTCCAAAATACCGGCTCACCACCCGCTTCACATTGCCATCCACCACCCCAATTCTTTCTCCAAATGCAAATGAAGCAATAGCAGCGCTTGTGTAGGGACCGATGCCTTTTAGTTTTGTGAGATCGCTGGCGTTGTCAGGAAACCGGCCATCCAATTCATCTCTCACGTGTCGAGCCGTATGGTGCAAACTTCTGGCCCTGCTGTAATATCCCAGTCCTTCCCATACGAGCATAACATCCTCCAACGAGGCATCTGCGAGCGTATCCAAATCAGGGAATGTTTCGATGAATTTTTCAAAATAGGCCCAACCCTGTTCCACACGGGTTTGCTGTAAAATAATTTCAGCGATCCAAATGCTGTATGGATCGCTGAAATTTTTCCAGGGCATCGGCCTCGGGTTGAATCTGGACCAGGTGAGTATATAATCTCCAAACCGATCCAGTTCTGCCGAAGTCCTTTGCTGCATCATATCGTGAGATCGAACTGCTTTAGCTCGCTCTTGATCTCAATTCGTATATGTTGTTGTATTGTACTTTAATCTTCTCTTTGAGTTCTTTCCGTGCAAAGTATATTCGACTTTTCACGGTACCCAACGGGAGATCAAGCTGATCGGCAATTTCGTGGTATTTGAACCCTTCGTAGTACATTTGGAAAGGCTCACGCAGGGATTCAGGTAAATCCTCGATAATCTCGAAGAGTTCTTCCATGAACATGGATACTTCCCCCTTGTTGAAGATATCTTCCTCACCGCTATTGATGTAATACAGATTGCTCGTTTGATCCGAAATCGTATTGTATCTCTTCCGTCTGCGGTAATTGTTGATAAAGATGTTCTTCATTATGGTCATTAACCAGGCTCTAAAATTAGTACCTGGCCTGAACTTATCTTTATTGCTAAAAGCACGGTATGCCGTTTCCTGAAAAAGGTCGTGGGCTTCTTCGTCATCCTTAGTCAACGAGAACGCAAAGCTCCGCAGAACTTTTGTTTGCTCGTCAAAGTTGTTCGAAAATTCAAATCTGGACATAGTTTATAATTTTGTTTATTGACAAGTACAAATATAATATTTGTTCAACCATTTGTAAAATTTACTTGAACAAAATTCTCTTAAATTACTGTTATAGTCTTTAAGTGTTTCATAACTCACCTGTATATCAAACAGTTATACAAACATTAACGTTCATATTTTAGTGAATATTGTTCACTAACGTTGGGCAAGCTTGTACATGAAAAAGGTTACGGCACCAAATACTATATTGGGAAGCCAAACCCCCAGAGCGGGGGGAACAACAGCAGAATTGGCGAAAGTGATGCTAAATTTGGAGAACATGATAAACAATGCGCCGATCAGCAAACCGGCGGCCAAATGCAGACCAAGACCGCCCCGAACTTTGCGTGAGGATATGCTTACCGCCAGAATGGTCAGGATAAAAGACGTGACGGCATCAGCCGTACGTCGGTGGATTTCAATCCAGGATGAAGTGACGTTCGAAAACCCTTTCAGACGCTGCTCCTGAACTTTTTCATACAATTCTACCGTCGTAAACGTGCGTTCAAATTCGTCGATCATGATAAAATCATCAGGCTGGATATACAAGGTCGTATCCAAATATTTGTTTTTGTGTACTTCCAGCGTCTGTTCATCCCCATCGAAGGTCCGGATCGTATAATCGTACAGTTTCCACTGAAAGGGCGGTTCGACCATCTCCATCCGGTTTGCCTTGATGATTTCGACGATTTTATCATTTTCGATCCGATCCAGTTGGATATCATACGCTGTGGTGTCACTAGCCCGGTACGTCCGGATATATATCATCGATTCCGGTGTAAGCATTTGCTGAATATTGCTTTCCCTGATCTTTTTCTTGTTGTCGCTCAAGTAATTGGCAATAAAGACGATCCTACTTTTTTCGCCGTAGGGAATCAGAAAATGGTTAGCAACCAGGTGGATTCCCGACACAATCAAACCTCCGATTATGTATGGATACAATATCCGGTTGAAACTGATCCCGGCGTTGAGCATCGACAATATTTCACTGTTTTTAGCCAATCGGGACGTGAAAAATATTACGCTGATGAGAATAAATATCGGCCAGATCGTGCTATCGATGAACATGATGAAGGGGATAAAATACTCCCGGATAATCTGACCGGCGGGCAATTGGGCATCCGCCAGCTTTTGGACCTTTTCGCTGTAATCAAAGACCACCGATATCGCAGTAGACAACAATACCGTAAAGAAAAAGGTCCGTAAGAACTTTCCGAGAATGTATTTGTCAAGTAGCTTCATCTACAATCTTTGGCTGTATTGCAAAGTAGCTTTTTCTTTCCACGCTGTAAAACTCCCCTCCTTTATTTTTTCCCGGGCATCCCGGACCAATTGGAGGTAAAAGGACAGATTTTGCAACGTTGCAATCTGCCCGGCCAATAGTTCCTTGCTCAGGAATAAATGACGCAAATAGGCCCGGGAGTGGCGGCGGCTCGATTCTGAAATACTCCTCGAATCAATAGGCGTAAAATCATTTTTCCATTTCTCGTTGCGAATATTAATGATTCCTTCATGGGTATAGAGCATCCCGTGACGGGCATTTCTGCTCGGTAACACACAATCGAACATATCAATCCCCAGCGCTATGTTTTCCAGAATATTGGCCGGCGTACCCACCCCCATGAGATACCGGGGGCGATCAACGGGCAAAATATCCGTGATCAAATCCACCATGGCATACATATCTTCATCCGGTTCACCCACGGATAATCCACCGATCGCGTTGATCGGGGCATCTTTTGAAGCGATGTATTCCGCGGATTGTTTTCGCAATTCGGGATACACACTGCCTTGTACGATCGGCGCGAGGCATTGATCGTGACCATACAAAGGTTCTGTGGCTCCAAACCTGTCCAAACAGCGGTCGAGCCATCGGTGTGTCAGATGCATCGACTCACGGGCATATGTTTCCTCACATGGAAAAGGGGTGCATTCATCGAACGCCATGATAATATCCGCCCCGATAATTCGCTGGCTATCCACCACCGATTCCGGGGTGAAAAAATGTTTGGAACCATCGATGTGACTACGAAACTCGACACCATCTTCCTTGATTTTTCGGTTGCGCCCAAGCGAATATACCTGATATCCCCCTGAGTCAGTGAGTAAGGGCCGTTTCCAACCGTTGAACTGGTGTATCCCCCCGGCATTTTGAATCACTTCTTCCCCCGGTCGAAGATAAAGATGGTACGTATTCGCCAGGATGATTTCGGCTTCCACGATTGATTCCAATTCAGACATATGTACCCCTTTCACACTTGCCGCCGTACCGACCGGCATAAAAATTGGTGTGTCGATGACCCCCCTCGATGTCTGAATTCGGCCGGTACGGGCCTTGGATTTCGCATCCCGGTGGTCTATTTCAAAAGTAAAATTCAAATTGTTAGATATTTTTCCTGGAAATATTGACAAACACGGCATACATCAGCGTGAATCCCAATAAGGCCGACCCCCCAAAGGATATAAATGGAAGGGGAATTCCGACTACGGGCACCAGGCCGAGCGTCATGCCAATATTGACGAAAACATGCACGAACAATACCCCGGCAAACCCGTATCCAAAACTGGTTACAAACCGGGTCCCTGAACGTTCGGAAAGATAAAGTACACGAAGAATTAAAGCCATAAACAGACCTAATATGAGAACCGAACCGATAAAGCCTTGCTCCTCCCCGACAATGCAAAAGATAAAATCAGTCGTGTGCTCTGGCACATAATTGAGCTTGGTCAACGTTCCCTGCATGTACCCCTTTCCTTCAAATCCTCCGGAGCTAATGGCCATTTTGGACAGTACGACATTGTAAAGGCTACCCCGGGGATCGCATCTTTCCGGGTGCAACCACACATTCAGCCGATCTTGTTGGTGGGGTTTCAATACATTGTAAAATACATGTGAGGTGACAAACGACAACGACGACAGTGCTACCAAAATGGAGGTGGTTATAGTAACGAGACGCAATTTCCCTTCCCGGATGGTTAACAATGTCATGATAACCACAAAAACGATATCGATCAATAGAATGAGTAAGTGGAGATCGTGTCGGATCAATACAATGTTCGCAAACGCCAACAATAAGATGCTACCGATCCAATAATGCGAAAACTTATATTGGGAAGCGTAAATAAACATCAGCATCAACAGCAGCATCGCCAGTGTGCTGTATATGTTGAACCCAAGCGTCATAATAAATACCACGCCCAATAAAAATACCACCACAAACGGCCAGATGCTCAAACCATTCCGAAATAATACAAAACTAAAGGCAAAAAACACCAGCGCTGAACCTACATCCGGCTGCAATAGAATCAACAATACCGGCAGACCAATAATGACGGAACCGATCACTAATGATCGAAAGTTGGTCATCTTGACAGACGGGTTGGCCAGGTAATTGGCCAGAGAGAGACAAGTGGCAAATTTTGCGAATTCAGCGGGTTGAATCGAAAAACCTCCGATGCTCAGCCAGGCTTTGGCCCCGTTGATTTCATCCCCAATCAATAAAACCAGAATCAGGAAAAATACGCTGACGAAATAGATGGGCAATGAAAAAACATTCCAGATTTTCTTTTCAATCAAGAGAACGGAAAAGAATACCAGTAGAGAAGCAATCGTCCAAAACGTCTGCATTCCGACAGCCGTCTGAAAATTCCATAGTTCTACCTCACTCCAAGACGTAGCAGGGGTAGCGGCAACCTTAATAAACCACCCTACGATCAGAATAACTAAAAACAATCCGACCAGCACACCATCGTATGAAGCATTGCTTTTTGAAATCACGGTTATCTGAGATTTTGACGGCACTCCAACACCTGCTCAACGGTAACCCGCGAATTGACAAGTAAGGCCGATGGAAAATTTTCCCTGATCTGAATGAGTAGTTGCATTGCTGCTGATCGGTCCACGAACGATCCAGCGTACAACCGATAATAAGGTTGATCGTGCACCCATTCATTGGGAATCGATTTATATTGTTCCAGAAATTTCTTTTGTTCGTTTTCCATTTCCCGACGGTCCGTAGTAAATAAATACTGAATCCTGTATCCGGGCAGATCGGTATCTCCCTGGTACCGGTTTTTGTATTCCAGCATGGCTTGTTGAATATCCGATGTTTCTACGAATTGTAAATCCTGCCCATCGGCTACGTTTGCCCCGATCAATCCGATTAAAAGCATTAGAAAAATCTGAATCTTTTTCATGTTCATTTCTTCTTATTCCCTAAATTATTCGTCACACCCATGCGACAAATTCAAATCAACTATTGGGAATTATCATTTGTTGCATTTTACTATTACGATTCCATGGCCTTTCAAATATCACGACAACCCCCATGACTATCGTGTATCTTCGCATTTATTTCCGGCGGTTCATCGTTTTACCACTCACGGGTCGATTCAGGCTTGCCCTGTATCGATTCGGATTTAATACATCACCCATTGAAAAAACACCAGGGGAATTTAGCATTTTACCCTTTAGAGCGCAGAACTCGTACCCAATCGGTGGGCGCCATGTTCAATCAGGGTTTTGGCCTGATCGAGCGTTCTGATACCGCCCGCTGCTTTGATTTTCAACTCCGGCGGGCAGATCGATTTTAAAAATGAAACGATTTCCACCGCAGCATCCCCGTAAACCCCCGTACCGGTTTTAATAAAATCTACGCTATGCGTCACACAAATATCAACCACCCTTTTTAATTCGTCCGGGGTGAGCAATTGGTGTTCAGCAATCAATTTCAATTTTCCACCTTTCACTCGACATATGGTCGACAAACTATCGATTTCCCGATCTACGTAAGACCAAACCTCTGATTTGACAGCGTTCAAATTGAGTACGGCATCGACTTCTGTGGCACCGTCGCTAAGAACCTCCTTGATTTCTTCCACTTTGCTTTTGTACGATTCAAATCCATTGGGAAAACCGATTACAGTGGAGATTTTGAACTGGTCATTTCCCACCCTTTTGCGGATGTGTTCCACGAAAAAAGGAGGAACACAAACGGAATAGTATCCATTAGCGATCGCCACATCGACGAGTTCATCGATCTTCTGATAGGTACAATCAGGCGTCAGTAACGTATAATCAATGAGTGAGCGAATATCCATGTAAAAATCTTTGGCAAACCGAAAATAACTAAATTATACCTAAACCTTCCCATGGCACTGTTTATATTTTTTGCCACTACCACACGGGCATGGATCATTACGCCCTACCTTTTTCTCATTCCGAACAAATGTCTCTACTTTCTGCGGTTCCCGACCCGCATTTTCCGCCGCTCTGCGAGCTGCTTGTTCTTCCTGGGAACGGCTCGTCTGGACCCGGCTGAGATCCGTCCGTTCGACCCGGGCTTCCCGAATGTCACGCGGCTGTTCAATCATGATTTTGCCGCCCAGGATCCAACCAGAAACCTCTCTGTTTATCTTATAAATCAATTCTTCAAACAAGTTGTAAGCCTCCATCTTATAGATGACCAACGGATCTTTTTGTTCAAACGAAGCCGCCTGAACCGATTCCTTCAACTCATCCATGTACCGGAGATGCTCTTTCCAGTTTTCATCGATAAGAGCCAGCGTCACGGTTTTTTCCAGATCCCGCATGATCGAATATCCCTCGGTCTTCACGGCAGTTTCCAAATCTACTGTGAGATTGAGTACCCGGGAAGTTCCATCTGAATATGGTAGCGTGATTCTCTTGTATTTGTTCCCCTCGTTTTCATATACATTTTTGATAATGGGGAGCATAATCCGCTTGATGTAATCTTCTTTTTCCTCGTAAAACTTCCAGACATCCTCACGGAATTGTTCCATCAGTTGGTTGATCGAGGTGGTATCAAAAACCTCTTCTTTAATGTCCGGATCGTATCCAATTTCACGCAAAGAAGCCTCACGGAATGATTTGTAATCTCCGGCGGATTTATGTTCGTACACCAGGCTTTCCACAAAGCCATCGATCATGTTTCTCAAATCCACCATGAGACGGTCCCCGGTCAGTGCATTTTCACGTTTTTTGTAGATCGCCTCCCTTTGGATGTTCATGACATCATCGTACTCGAGCAAACGCTTCCGGATACCAAAGTTGTTTTCTTCCACCTTTTTCTGAGCTCCCTCAATCGATCTGGTCATCATCCTGTTTTGGATAACTTCTCCTTCCTTTAGGCCCATCCGGTCCATGATCTTGATGGCTCGTTCGTTCATAAACAAGCGCATCAGATTGTCCTCCAACGAAACAAAAAACTGGGAACTTCCCGGGTCACCTTGTCGTCCTGCCCGACCCCGAAGCTGACGGTCTACCCGTCTGGAATCGTGACGTTCGGTACCGATAATAGCCAATCCTCCCGCTTCCTTCACTTCACGGCTGATTTTAATGTCGGTACCCCGACCCGCCATATTGGTCGCGATCGTCACCCGGCCAGGTTTACCTGCCTCAGCCACAATTTCAGCTTCCCGTTGATGGTGCTTGGCATTCAAGACATTGTGGTTAATGTTAGCCAGGTTGAGCATACGGCTCAGCTTTTCGGAATTATCCACCGAAGTAGTACCGACCAACACCGGTCTTCCAGCTAAGGTCAACTCTTTAATCTCATTGATGACCGCATTGAATTTTTCCCTTTGTGTGCGGAACAAATAGTCATCCCGGTCATCCCGGATAATGGGCTTATTTGTGGGAATGACGGATACATCCAGTTTATAAATTTCCCAAAACTCACTTGCTTCCGTTTCCGCAGTACCGGTCATACCCGAAAGTTTGTGGTACATCCGGAAATAATTCTGCAAAGTTACCGTCGCATAGGTCTGAGTCAATTCCCCGACTTTTACATTTTCCTTGGCTTCCAGAGCCTGGTGCAAACCATCGGAGTACCTTCGGCCTTCCATCATCCGGCCGGTTTGTTCATCCACAATTTTGACCTGACCATCCATGACCACGTACTCTTCATCTTTCTCAAACAATGCGTAGGCCTTGAGCAACTGGCTGACCGAATGCAATCGTTTCGATTTTTCAGAGTACTCCCGAATCAATGCTTGTTTTTTATCTTTTTTCTCTTTTTCCGTGAGATCGGATTGATCAATATCGCTCAAGGTCGTCGCCAGATCAGGCATCACAAAGAACTGGGGATCTTCCTGATACCTGGACAGGTACTCCACCCCTTTCTCGGTGATTTCTACTCCCCTATTCTTTTCATCGATGGTAAAGTACAAAGGCTCATCCACCACGTGCATATGCTTGGATTGCTCCTGCATATAGTGATTTTCCGTTTTCTGCAAGATAGCTTTTATCCCGTCTTCACTCAAAAATTTGATCAGCGGACGGTATTTGGGATAGGCGCGGTACGAACGAAGCAAAGCCATGCCCCCTTCGTCCTCACCGTGACCCAATGAACCACTATTGATTAACTTTTTCGCTTCAGCCAGGTATTGGGTGGCCAGTTTTTTTTGCTCGTTTACCACACGCTCCACGATGGGCTTGAGCTCGACATATTCCTGTTGTTCAGCATCTTTGGGAATCGGACCTGAAATAATCAACGGTGTCCGGGCGTCATCGATCAGGACTGAATCCACCTCATCCACAATGGTATAATGGTGTTTTCGCTGGACTTGCTCGTCTTTAGACCGCACCATATTATCCCTCAGGTAATCAAATCCGAATTCGTTGTTCGTACCAAACGTGACATCGCTCAGGTATGCCTTTCTACGGGCAGGTGAATGAGGCCGATGCTTATCGATGCAGTCTACGGTCAAAAATAAAAACTGATAAATGGGGCCTACCCATTCCGAGTCCCGCTTGGCCAGGTAGTCGTTCACCGTGACGATGTGAACTCCCCGTCCAGACAGTCCGTTGAGGTAGCCCGGGAGTGTGGCGACCAATGTTTTACCCTCCCCGGTAGCCATCTCAGCGATTTTACCGTCATGCAGCACCATCCCGCCGATCAACTGGACATCGTAATGGACCATATCCCATTGGATGTCAGCCCCGGCTGCGATCCATTCGTTTTTCCAAATCGCCTGGTCGCCTTCAATCCGGACGAATCCATTTGCCGCTGCCAGATCCCGATCAAAATCGGTCGCAGTTACAACGATTTCCTTGTTGTTCTTAAATCGGTTCGCAACTTCCTTTACGACAGCAAAGGCTTCGGGCAAAATCTCCAAAAGGATTTCTTCCAAATGGGCATTTCGATCCTCCTCAAGTTCATCGAGTTCATTAAATAATTCTTCTTTTACACCAAAATCTTTTTCGTCAATAGCTTGCTGTTTTAAACTCGCCAATTCTTCATCGATATCGCTCAGATAATCCGAAATCCGTTGTCGAAAATCATGCGTTTTATTTCGCAATTCATCATGGGAAAGAGATTGATATTCATCGAAATATTGATTGATCTGTTCTACCTTGGGCATGTAGGATTTGACATCCCGGTCATGTTTGGTTCCGAAAAGATCTTTGAAAAATTTAAGCATTGTATCTTGTGTATTTATTACATTCAATTGAATCTGGCAAAGTTAACCATATCGAACACCTAAATCGAATAATTTCTTCTATTTATAGTGCCTCTGGAAATACAAACGTTACTGTAACGCATATGATTAGAATTTCGATCTTTTTTTTGGCCATTTTCTTGTACTGGCAGCCAAATTTGCTCCGGGGCCAGGATCTCATTCATTTTCAGTGCTACAATCTGGATTCCATTTCGTGGGATTTGGATCTCAATGACTGCGTCAATCCACAAGTAGATAGTTTTCAGATCTTTACCAGGGCCAATCCCGATGCAGAATTTCATATTTTACTTACGTCACACGAACCGCTGGTCCGGGGAATACGCCACGATGTTTTGAAAACCCACCAGGCCCTGGTGCTAAAATACTTCTATTCCTGTCCTGACGCCAGAACATTGACCGATACCATACAGTTATCCCTGTTTCGAGAACCCGTACAGATCAATAAGGTTGAGGTTTTATCAAACGGCAACGTAAAACTTGCATGGGAAACGAAACCCCTGGATGGCATCCGCTATATAGTGAATGCGGCTGTGGGCGGTAGTTCCCAGGTTTTGTCCACCAACCTTCGGGAAAATACATATATTGATACCAGAGGATTGGCGGCTCAAAATATCGAATACTATTCCATTTCGGCGGTTTTGGACTGTGGCTATACCATTCCCGAACCCGATAGCTTTTTCCATACCTCTCACCTGTCCCTTACTGTCGATCAGTGTGGGGGCGCAGTTACTTTCGATTTTACCCCGTTTTCATATTGGACAACCGGAACCTCTGCCGCCACATTATTTGTGGTCCGGGAAGGACACGAAGTAGATAGTTTAGATATTTCGGTTGGGGAACGATCATTTGTTTACGATTTGATCGACAACGATCAAAACTATACGTTTTACGTCCGGGAGGAAGGATCCAACGATCAACAACGGGCGTATTCCAATCCCGTATCGATCCACACTTCCTTTTATGAACCTATCGAGTGGATCACGATCGATGATTTTTCTTTCGACGAATTCAACCGTGCCACTATTTCCTGGAAAACCAACCCGCATACTCCAGATTCCGCATTCCAGTTGTCCGATGACGCCCAAGTTTTAGCAATCCCATCTGCTGATTTGATTACCCATTCGCAGCCTTACCGATATGGTTTTGAACTTAATGAGGCACCGGGAGTGGGAAATATGTACCAAATAATGCTACAGGATAGTTGTGAAAATGCCGTCACTTCCCGTAGTAAAACGCCCCTTTTTACCCAGGGAAATCTGACTTCAAACAATGAATTGAGAATCCAATGGACCGATGTCAGCAACGATGAATGGATGATTCATGAATACGAAATACATGCCCGAACTCAGGGTTCCTTCACTTCCCTTGGCACGGTGGATGGAAGTACCTTCCAATTCGATCATGCATTTGAATCTGGAGCCAACATCGATTCCGTATGTTATTACGTGACAGCAGCTGGGGAAGTGCTTTACCCGGATGGTGTAGGCACCCTATCGCTTCGATCCAACACGGTTTGTTTATTTGGTGAAACCATCGTGGAAATTCCGAACGCACACAGTTCATACCAGGAAGCGTATAAACCTATCGTCGTACCTAAGTCCAATCTTACATCATATGTATTCCGAATTTTTGACCGATACGGTAGTCTTGTTTTTGAGACTGAAAACCCAGACGAAGGCTGGAATGGACGCTATCAGGGAAAAATGGGATTTTCTGATGTGTTTGTGGTCCAGGTTGAAATCACCAATTCTCAAGGAGAATTGATCGAGAAAACAGGCTCATTGGTCCTTTTTCCCTAATTTTCTTTTGATGTATTTTTGAACCAATATTCGGGATTTGACCACCGCAGCTCCGTATAGGCTGATTTCACTGACTACGTAAAACAACACACCTACATTGAGTACCGCAAAACCCAGGTCAAACAACAGGGGAAGATATTCTCCGTAAAAAGGTCGCACAATAAGCAGATTGGATCCGTACATCATGGCTGCTGAAAAAATGAGAAACAAGCAAATCACTTTAATAAAGTGAAATTGCGATTCGTTTTTCCGGTAATTAATCCTGGTCAGCAAAGCTTTGTGAAGGGTTTCGGAAGGATTCATTTTAATCAATTCCGTGGTGACGTATTGAGATTCCTCGATATACCCCTGGTGGAACAAGGCTGTGGCCTTTTTGAAGAGTAGATCCTCGTATAAATTGCGGTTGAATTCGTTTTCTTCGTGGTAGCGGATGCAATCCTCGATAATTTCGTCGACTTCCCGTAAGAAGGTACCGTATTTTCCGACCTGATACAGCGCTTCCAGGTAAATAATTTTTAGTTCGAGTTTTTGCTCGATCGAGAGTAACTGGATGACCTTTTTATTGCTCTGGAATTCATGGATGATGACATCAAAATCCTGCTTGTCCAGACTCATAAAGTTGGAATAGAAATTTGAAATATCAATATTGGTCAAAAATCGCATGAGTATCGAATGATTGCCTTATTGTAAATATCGAAGAATCCAAAATACAGAATTATCCTGAGAATTTCAAAGCAATTGACCGATCGACATCATTTTCATGGAAGTCATACCTATTTTTTGCTTTTATTTCGCAAGTCTCTGCCCCACATCAGTTTGTTACGCAGCGTTTTAAAATAAGACATTTCGTTGAGCACAACCAATTTGATTTTAAAATCCGCTTTTTTGATGGTAATCTCATGTTGAGATGTAATCAGCTCATGTCTCGAATCCAACGTACATAAATAATTATCCGCCCGGCCTTCTACCTTAAACTTCAAGGTTACCTCTTCGGATAGAACGACAGGTCTTACATTTAGATTATGAGGCGCAACCGGTGTTATAATAAAATTTTTACAGCCTGTGGCGACGATTGGTCCACCACAACTGAGGGAATATCCCGTGGATCCTGTTTGTGTACTCACGATCAAACCATCTGCCCAATAAGTATTCAAAAATTCGTCATCCATATAGGTTTGAACGGTAATCATCGAGGCATTATCACGTTTGTGAATGGTGAAATCATTGAGCGCATAATTTTGATCTGCGAACAATTCCGGCTCTGAATCCAGGCGGAGAATTGTCCTTTCATCCAGGGTATAATCCCCTTTCACCAGAACTTCAATTGATTCGTTTATTCGCGACTTTTCCACGCTGGACAGATATCCCAGCCGACCGAGATTTATACCGAGAATGGGAATGTCCAGATCCCGAACCAGCAATGTAGCTTTGAGTATCGTGCCATCCCCACCCAATGACATCAGGAAATCATAGGTGTGATCTTTTAAATGATAATAATCGTGTATCACCTCAAATTTTTCGGCTACTTCTTTTTCGGCTTTGATAAAATGATCACGGATATTTTTATGGATACCTATTTCAATGTTGTGGCTTTTGAGTGCTTCAACGATCTCAAAAAAGTGTTTTTCATTTTCAGGTGGAAGCGTATTCGCGTAAAGTAGAACTTTCATTAGAAATTCTGGTTGAGGTGAAAGAAAAATCCAACTTCTTTTTTTTGATTTATACTTGCCTCAAAGGAACAACTAAATTTGTTATATAACAAAAGATTGAGTCCGAGCCCGCCGCCCCATAGATCATTATTGACGAAGGAACTGGTCCTATAAAAATCATCCAATACATAACCTAAATCCAGATTGAGAGATAGGAACAACTTTGCATCCATGGATCGGTAATTCGTAAACGGCATCGCTTTTCCCCAATTGATTTTTCGATCGATAATTTTTCTCATAAGACTGGTTTTATATACCCCCAGGCTCGATCCCTCGATGTGATAATATTCATATCCACGGATATACTCCGGGTTTGATCCCAATTGATACAAATTTGAATACGGAAAAGGATCCGGACTATCGTGACCCCGAAAAAGAATGCCATTGGACCAGGACCAGTGATCGTTGATGAGGTGGTAATAATAGATGTCTGCTTCCAGCTCCCATGAATTCAATTGATCCGAGTTGGAAATTCCGTTCTTAGCCAATAATCCATGGAGAAACCAACCATCCGTACTGAGGTATTTGTTATCTCTGTTGTCAAAGCTATATTCCAATGAAATTTTCCCATACCGCTGTTGATCATCTCCATTAAAATAACGCGGATTCACTTCCATGACCTCGTCCGTGATGGTATTGAAAAAGTAACCGAAAGACAATCGATACCAACTGTTGTGTCGGGGCCGATAAATGAGTGCCAAAGAAGTTTCAAATTTTGATCTGAGATACTCATCATCGTTGCGCATATATTTTGGTTCCCCATTCAGTGTATGGTATATCAGTTCCTTATTGGAGTTATAGTAAGTCCGGAAATTGATGTTCCATTGTCGATCCTGATCGAAGTAGGGACTCAGATAATTCACGATAAATTTGCGATCGTATCCCCATTGTCCTAAAACCGCCAATTCATCGGCGTTCCCCGTAATGTTACGCAGTTTGAGGTTCATTCCCAGGTTGAGAAATTTGATATCGCGGTTGTGTTCGGTCCACCACACATTAAAATTTCGGTCCGCCAATTCGATAATCGGTATCGGTATAAAAAACAGGCCTTCTTTCACCAAAAAATGAAGCCGAATATTATTGGGATTTTCTTCGTCAAAAAATAAATTCGTGGACACATCGGTAAATAAACCGGTGTTGATGAGATGTTCTTTACTTTCCTTGAGTTTTTGGGTTACCTGTTTGAGGGTGAGGGAATCCCCTACGTTGACAACGACTTCTCTCAACAAACGACTGCTTTGAGTTCTGTTATTTCCCTCGAATGAAATTTGCCGGATCAAAAACTTTTGAGACTGGGTTTGGCTGAATAAGGGTGAAGATAGAGGCCCCCCGTAAATAAGTACGGTAATGGCAACAAAACCTATATTCCTATAGATATTTCGGCATCTTTTTCGTCCGTCATGCCCGTTATTTCCAGGTATGCTTTTACGATCAGACAACAAAGATTTTGAAATACCGATAAATAAACCTAAAATTTGGCTCACTAGCCAATATGGCATCCATTGATTTTTATGTTTATGTCGATCCATAAGGTTCCCCATTCCGTAACTCCAAATCCGGGATTGTTTGAAGTTCAGATTCTATGTTCATTCTCAATCACTTTTTTATTATACGTGTATTCGGCTTATTGCTGTCCAAATTCTTCCCTTTAATTCGTTTTTCTTCACATCGAAAATTTACTTATCAGAGCTCATCAGGATCCACTTTCAGCATCATAATGCATTCATTGTCTGGTCCTCGGACAGCTGCTAAACGATTTAAGATACAGAAAAATACGAGAATGAATAATTTTTTTTAATTCTATGGGGTCTTTAAATAGCCGAAAGTGATCAACCATAGTTTATTGATCTGCCAAAGAGGGTGGGCAACCAGCGATCAAAGTTTTTAGGTTTCTGACCGAAAAAGACTGGTGGGATTACCGTGTCTTGAAAAAACGAGGAAAGCCTAGTGGGAGGTATACCTCATATCTGGATCGGGATATTTTTCGATCAGGAGCTACCATGGCGCTCAAATTAGCTCATATTCCTAAGAAACGCATATGATGCAGTATTATTAAGGGTTATGTAGTTGCTATGTTCTGTATTTTCAAAGAAATGACAACAAGTTAAAGTGAACATACATACCTTATAAATGCATCTAATTTATGTTTGAATCTCAATAATCCTCATTGGACCTGGCGTATTACGTAACATCGATAAACGAGCGACCCTCTTTCCCCGAACCCGGAATATGGGTTAATATTTTATTATGCCACTCAGGCAATTTCCCTTGATCTACTGCCAGAACAGTCCCACTCCTGCCA
>CALGAA010000109.1 GCA_937952445.1 uncultured Bacteroidota bacterium
CTTCAAAATCAGACAAAGGCAAAATTCTCATCACCGTCCTGCATGACATCGCACGAGGAAGTGAAGCCGCCATTCAGAATTTTTACCACGATCACTACAACACGTACATCAAATTTGGTCATACGATCACACCAGATCGTCATGCCATAGAAGACGCCATACAGCATTTGTTGATCTGGTTCGTGGAACACGAACGCAAGGCGTTGAAACTCGATCGACCCGATGTATACTTTTTTCGTGCGCTGCGGAATAATTTGGTGCGGGAACAGCTCAAATCCCGGGAACACCTCCAGGATAAAATTCACGAGACCTTATCCAATATGATGGTTACCCATAGCGCCGAAAAAATATGGGTCGATGAGGAAGAGGAGCAGGAAATCTTGCTTAAACTCCAAACTGAAATCAGCAACCTCCCCGATTACCTGCAACAAACGTTGTACCTTCGATACTTCTCAGACATGGCGTACAAAGACATCGGGGACATTTTGGAAATCAAACCCAACGTCGCCCGAATATATATCCATCGAGCCATCGAACGGCTACGGACCTCTTTAAAAGATGTGAAAATCTGGTGGGGTATGGCCTTAATGATGTTTCAATCTTTAAATCCATAATCCAATTGGGGGGATTTTTATCCCCGGTTTTTCCCCATTAACACCCACCGATGTATGGAAGAATTGATTAAATTTAGTTTGAAATAACATTCCCGTTACATAAATCTGACACGATCTGAGAATGTCGGAGATTGACCAGACGGAGCGATAATAATCATGCTTCGGCAGTTTGATCAGACCACACCTCAAAACTTTTCCACCAAAAATTGATACCTTCGCCGTATTGTGGGAATTGGAGCCTAACGTACCGATCAGGGAGTAAACCATTCACCACCAGAAGCAATATTAACACTATGAAAATTTCCGGATTTGGGATGGGACGCAATACCTCCAAATTGTATTATCCCGTCAAACAATCGATCGCTTCCATTCTGCCCATCGTCGATGAATTCGTGTTTGCGCTGGGAAAAGGAGATCCGGACGACCGGACCCGGGAGGAAATTATGTCGCTCAAATCTGATAAAATTAAAATCATCGATACGGAATGGGATCTCGAGGCATACCCTGACGGAACTGAAAATCCACACCAAACCGATATCGCCAGGGAAGCTTGTACAGGCGACTGGCTCATCTATATGCAAGCCGATGAAGTCATTCACGAAGATGACCTTCCCACCATCGTTGAAAAATGCGAACAGCGCCTGGACGATCCACGTGTCGAGGGATTTCTGCTGAACTACATCCATTTTTATGGCGATTACGATCATTTTGCCCACCAACATGGCTGGTACCAGAAAGAAATCCGGATAATCCGAAATCTCCCGGAAATACATTCCTTTTGGACAGCACAATCTTTTCGAAAAATCCCCGATTTCGATGGAAAAAGTTACCAGGAAAAAAAGGGCACCGAAAAATTAACCGTGGAATCCATCGACGCACGAATATTTCACTACGGCTGGGTTCGACCACCCCAAATCATGCAGAGTAAATCCAAATCCCTGGCCACCATTCACAAAGGCGTAGCCGCCGCAAACCAAATGTATGCGGACAGAGCTCCCGTATTTGATTACGGAAATATGTCCCGGATGTCCCGTTTCGAAGGCAGCCATCCGGCGGTGATGGAGGAGTGGATGAAAGATTTTCACTGGGCGGATCAGCTCCATTTTGAAAAAAATTACCGACCGTCACGCCCCCTGTTGAAACACGAAAAATGGAAATACCGCCTGCTCGGTTGGGTCGAACAAAACCTCAACGGCGGAAAACACCTTTTCGATTACCACAACTGGAAAGAGATCAAACCTTAAACCGACATGGGAATTATTTATTGAGAATTTAACTAAAAAGTTTTGTCCGGCCCCTCCTATTGTCCAAATTAATCGTAACATTGTAGCGATAAGTTCTAATACTATTTATAATACCCGGGAAGGTTACACTTAGTCGTGTTTTAATAGGGAATCGTGTGAAAATCACGAACTGTCGCGCAACTGTAAGTAACTCATGAGGATTTTACCTTCATTTTACCCACTGTTCTGATCGGCCAGAATGGGAAGGGTGGTAAAATCTGTTACAAGTCAGGAGACCTGCCTTCATCGGCCTGCCCTCCAACAGGTAGGATTGACGATGCTTTCGCGATTTGAAGTAAATACGTCAGGGAATACGATTTGCGCAGAAATGACCAGGAGATTTCTGAAGCGATACATCCTTCCCTTACTATACCTTTCCAATCAGGCAAATTCAGAGTCAATCCCGTGATGCTGGGGATAAATAAGAGGACTTTTTACGCTTTTTTCAAACCATTGTAAAAAACCACTTAGACAATGAAAACGAATAATCTTGGCTATCCGCGAATAGGTAGCAACAGAGAACTCAAAAAAGCCTGCGAACAATATTGGGCAGGCAAAATAACGACTGAAAAACTTCAGGAAACCGGTCGTAAAATCAGGCGCCAAAACTGGATCGTACAAAAAGAAGCTGGAATTGATTTGATCCCATCCAATGACTTTTCCTTTTACGATCAGGTGTTGGATATGAGCTTTACCGTAGGAGCTATTCCAGATCGATTTCAAGATATCCGCCTCAGGGAATCCACCAACGATTTGGATCTTTATTTCGCCATGGCCAGAGGATATCAAAAAGGTGATTTGGATATTACTGCTATGGAAATGACCAAATGGTTTGACACCAATTACCATTATATCGTCCCCGAATTCAGTCGAAACCAGGATTTTAAACTAAATTCCTCCAAGATCGTCCGGGAATACAAGGAAGCCCTTAAAATTGGAATCAAAACCAAACCCGTTCTGATCGGTCCAGTTACCTTTCTTCTTTTGGGCAAAGAAAAGGAAGAAGGTTTTGACCGTCTCGATTTGATCGAGCAATTACTGCCTGTCTATATGGACCTCCTAATGGAATTGAGCACACTTCAAGTGGAGTGGGTACAATTTGATGAGCCATTTCTGGCCTTGGACCTGGAAGACAAGTCTCGGGAGATTTACCAGAAGGTTTACAGCCAGATTAATCAGGCTTTCCCGGAGATTAAAATCATGGTAGCCACATATTTTGAGGGACTTCGGGACAACACAAGATTGGCCTTATCGCTGCCAGTGAGTGGGCTCCACCTTGATCTGGTCCGATGTCCTGATCAATTAACGGAAGTCCTGGATATCTGGCCCCCGAATTTATCTCTGTCGATGGGTATCGTAGATGGTAGAAATATTTGGATCAACGAATTTCATACCTCTTTGGAACTTTTAAACAAAGCGATCGAAAAAATCGGGACCGAACGGATTTTCGTCGCTCCATCCTGTTCATTATTGCATGTACCTTACGACCTGGATTTTGAAACCCGAATGGATCCGGAAATCAAACAATGGTTGGCATTTGCAAAGCAAAAACTGGAAGAAATGGTGACGTTGAAAAAATTCGTCAATCCTGATGAAAATAAAGAGGCTCTGGAAAAATTAAAGACCAACCTGCTGGCATTAGAAAGTCGGAAGGTTTCAAAACTGATACACAATGAAGTCGTTAAAAAACGGGTTGAAAATATTCGTGAAACAGATGGTCAAAGAAAGCATAAATTCTCGATCCGAAAATCAAAACAACGTGAAACCCTCCAATTGCCATCGTTCCCCACGACCACAATTGGTTCGTTTCCACAGACAGCAGAAGTTAGAAAATGGCGAGCCCGATATAAGAAAGGACTTGTGACACAAGCCCAGTATGATCAGTTTCTACGGGATGAAACAGAAAAAACCATTCGAATACAAGAAGAAATTGGCCTGGATGTTCTGGTCCATGGTGAATTTGAGCGAAATGATATGGTGGAATATTTCGGGGAAAATCTAGCAGGTTTCATATTTACTCAGAATGGATGGGTACAGAGCTATGGGAGCAGATGTGTAAAGCCACCCATTATATTCGGAGATATCTGGCGGGAAAATCCAATGACAGTTCAGTGGTCAGTTTTTGCACAGTCGCTTACCGATAAGCCAGTCAAAGGCATGTTGACCGGGCCCGTGACCATATTACAATGGTCCTTTGTTCGAAACGACCAGCCCCGATCCCAAACCTGCGCCCAAATTGCATTGGCCATTCGTGATGAAGTTATAGATCTCGAACAGGCCGGCATAAGAATTATTCAGATTGATGAACCCGCTATTCGGGAAGGCCTGCCGTTGCGACGATCAGCTTGGGACGAGTATTTGCAATGGGCTGTTCAAGCTTTCCGTATTGCTTCAGGGGGTGTTCAGGATGAAACCCAGATTCATACCCACATGTGTTACTCAGAATTCAATGATATTCTCCAGAGCATTTCCAATATGGATGCCGATGTAATTACAATAGAATGTTCACGTTCCCAGATGGAATTGCTGGATGCGTTTGCGGATTTCCGGTATCCAAATGATATTGGCCCGGGAGTTTATGACATCCATTCACCACGCCTCCCATCGGAGAATGAAATGGTAGAACTTCTGGAAAAAGCACAAAGAGTGATCGACCCGGAGCAGTTGTGGGTAAATCCCGATTGCGGCCTCAAAACCCGGGGATGGGAAGAAACCAAAAAAGCACTGGAAGAAATGGTAAAGGCTGCACATAAAATCCGCCAACCGATTCTGGAGCAGTAAGAAGAATATAATATCACCAGTACTCCGTCAGGGTAAAAGGTTTAAGGATTAGTCGGGAATATTTTGAGTCAGATCAAGGTATTTCACATGAATAAAGCCGGGGTTCTAATATTTGAGAAGCGTCGAGAAATGGTTATCCAGATCCCCAGTGAAATTAAAATTTTTATCTTGACGGAATACTAAATCCCTGTAGGTTGGACGGGACATTTATTTGAATTTGGTGTACGAGGTGTAAAGTGCAGTGAGGTTCGTTGGAGGATGGCACATTTTTATTTCGCCTAATCTGAATGTGGACGGAGATCCGGGCAGGACGTTTAAC
>CALGAA010000110.1 GCA_937952445.1 uncultured Bacteroidota bacterium
TTGTTAGGGACCAGATTGTACTAAGTCCCTACGGTCCAAGTCGCGCCTTTGGTGAAAGCTGATAACTGACAGCTTTTTCACTCTTACTCGATCACAAATTCTTCATCGCTTATCTCCGGATTGATTTCCACCTCCTGTATTTCGGTGACCATTTCAAAAGGCATTCCACCCCCGGATAACGTCATCTCCATCGGTACCTGAACACCTTCCACCTCCTCGTATTTTCCATACTTTTGGGTCGTGCTGATTTGCTGCCCATTCGCTTCCACATGGGTGATTTCCTGGATTTTTAATCCGCTATCCACGCTGTAATATTCGATGGTGGTCGTGCCATCAGAAGTGACGACCTGAATTTTATAAACGGCTTCGTCGTCCAGGTTGTCACGGCCCTGATACGTCACTTTGTAATTGCCCGCAGTGAAATAATCGGTTTCTTTCGCAAACTTGGCCATTTCTTTAAACCGGTCAAATTCTTTGGGATCGGTGATTACCTGACTTCCCTGCACACCGCCCACCTTAGCTTTCAAGCCATTGAAGGTGATTTCCTGAACCACCATGCCAGACGCTTCCACCTTCATATGGACTTTGGTATTGTCCTTACCCACCATCGTGGTGGTGACCTCCCCCATGGGGGTAGAAGCTTTGGTCACCATCCGAAAGCTTTTGACGTTGTCGATCGCAGACCGACCTCCTACGGCCTCGATGTAATTTTCGATGACCGTCTCGGCATCCATGGCCCCATCGTCTTCCGAATCCATCGCCGTTTTATCCAATTTGTGGGCTTTGGTATCGTAAAAGTCGATTTGATTGTCGCCATCAAATGCCATAAGGTTTTCCGCAACCGCCGATTCGTTGCCCACAACAATGATGTGGAGTCGCTCGGGATCAAGATATTTTTGAGCGGCTTCCTGAATATCCGCCGGAGTCAATTTTTCCAGTCGCTCCAGGTAGGTTTTATAATAATCTTTCGGTAGGTCATACCTCGCGATATTCAGGGCGTATTGGGCGATGGTCTGAGGACTTTCAAGTCCACGGGCAAACTGTCCGGTAATTACGTTCTTGACGAGTTGCAATTCGTCCTCATCCACAGGATTATTTTGAAGCTTTTTTATTTCAGATATGATCTCAGTCAGCGTGCTATCGGTGACTTCGTTGCGAACGCTGGCCGATATGGAGAATTTGCCGATATGCCGATCCGGGCTGAGGCTGGAATAAATACCGTACGTATACCCCTTGTCCTCTCTTATGTTTTTATTGAGCCGGGATCCAAAGTAGCCGCCCAGGATGGTATTCATGACGCTGGCTGCCATTCGGTCAGGTGCGTCTGGTTTGTAGTCCAGCGGCTGAGCCACCGTCAACACGGATTGAACCGCGGCATCCCGGTTGACAAAACTGACCGAGTTGTTGACCGGAGGGTTCACCTCTTCCGGGGTTAACGGTGAAAAATCGGGATTAGGATCCCACTGACCAAAATATTGCTCTGCCTGCGTTTTCGCTTCGTCGGCACTGATATCGCCGACAACAATCAGATAGGTTCGGTTGGGGAAATAATATTTGTTGTAATAATCGCGGACATCGTCCAGCGTAATCGCCTCTACAGATTCCTCCGTGGTGAATTCCCCATAGGCGTGATCTTTTCCATACAAAATCGCATTGCCTACGTTCGAAGAAATGGAATTGGGGTCCGATTTTTGAAATTCGAGTCCCGATTTGGTGGTTTGAATGATGCGGTCAAATTCCTCCTGGGGAAAACTCGGGTGAAACAAAATATCCGTTGCAATATCCAAAAGTTCGCTGCTGTGCTTTTTCAAGGAGGAAGCATAGAATCCGGTGGAAGTGGATTGCATGGTGGCGGCCAAAAAATCCAGTTTTTCGTCGATTTCCGCTTTTGTCATGGATTCTGTCCCCGTCTTCAGCATTTGCCCGGCGATGGAAGACAGCCCTACCTTGTCCCCTTCATTGATCGGACCACGATCTACAAACAACTGGTAGGACACCACCGGTAGTTTGTGGTTTTCGACCACGATGACCTTCAATCCATTGTCCAATTCAAACTCCTGATAATCACCCAATTTAAATTCGGGGGCGGGTCCGGGTTCCGGGGCCGACGACCGCCAGTCCGTGCTCGTTGAAACCTCCGGTTGAGCTTGTTCACCAGCCATATCCTGGCTCATTTTGGGCGTACAGTTGAAAACCAGAAAGGCCGTAGCCACAACGTATATATATGCGTGTATTCTTTTCATAATCGTAAAATTATTGGTTTTGTGGTTTTGGCAAATAATACAGAAGAACCCGGTTGTCCGGCGTAAAATATTCGCGGGCAACGCGTCGAATATCCTCCCTGGTTACCTTCCTGATGTTCTCGATTTCGGTATTGATCAGGTTGGTATTGCCGTAATACGTGTAGTAATTGGCCAACGACTCTGCGATGGATACCATACTTGTATTGCTTTGAATAAAACTGCTTTCAAATTGGTTTTGGAGTTTTTGGTATTCCCTTTCTGTGATCAGCTCTTCCTGCACCTTTCGGATTTCTTCATCGATTCCTTCGCGCAACGTTTCCAATTCCACGCCTACATTGGGCAAGGCGATGATGAAACTGACCCCCGGATCTTCGAGATCCATAGGAAAATTTGAAATCTGGATGGCCAGTTTTTCTTCATTCTGCAATCTTTTGACCATCCGGGAACTTTCCCCTCCAGACAGCAGTGTTCCGAGCATTTTGATGGCATAAATGTCCGGGTGGGTTTGAGCCGGTATCCGGTACGTAAAAAACATAGCTGGTAGGGAGATGTTATCGTATACCGTATCCACCACAGGACCATCGAGCGGTGGTTCTACAATATCGGGCTGGATGACCTCGGGTCCTGAGGGTATTTCTCCGAAATACTTTTCGACGAGTTCCCGGGTTTTGTCGATATCGATATCGCCTGCGATCGACAGGGTAGCATTGTTGGGCAGGTAATAGGTTTCATAAAAATGATGAAAGTCTTCATCCGAAGCCGCATCCAGGTGCTCCATAGATCCGATCACCGGCCATTTGTACGGGTGTACATTATAGGCATTAGCGAACGAATTGGATAGCCAGGTTCCATAGGGTTGATTGTCCACGCGTTGACGTTTTTCTTCCTTGACAACCTCTCTTTGCGTTTCGATGCCCTTGCTGTCAATTTTGGCGTGAAGCATTCGTTCCGATTCCAGCCAAAGTCCCAATTCAAGTTGGTTGGAGGGGAATATTTCATAATAAAAAGTACGGTCCATAGAGGTATTGGCGTTGTTGACGCCCCCCGCATTGGACACGTAGGTGTCAAATTCACCGCGGTTTACGTGCTTCGATCCTTCAAACATCAGGTGTTCAAAAAAGTGGGCAAATCCAGTGCGGTTGGGATCTTCATTTTTGGATCCGACGTGGTACAACACCGATACTGCCACAATCGGGGTGGAATTGTCCTGGTGCAGAATGACGTGTAATCCGTTGTCCAGATCAAATTCCGTAAATGTTATTTCATTCATTTGGGCCTGCAGTCCTGGAAGGATGCACAAGCTCAGGGCCAATAGAAAAATATTTTTAATCATTGGTTAATATTTAATACTTGCTTATTTAACTTCATGTCCAACGCACACAAAACAGTCGCTGCAAGGGACCGATATGTGGATTTATATGCGTTCATAAATACCACTCCCCAAACTATAAGTCTATAGAATTCAAAAAATGGTATTCTTTTCCGGTTCGCATCGTAAATATGGTTAATTTTTAGCAGAATCCTGAACCTTATCTTCGATTTTCCGCAGCTTTTGGGTTAAATATTCGATTAAATACGTTCCCCGATCGATTAAATCTTCCAATTGATCTATATCAAAATCGTCTGTTTCTATTTTCGCCCGGATGGCTTCGAGTTCTTTTTTCCCCTGGGCGAAGGATTTCGGTTCATTCTGATCTTTCATGGACGGTGATTTTTTGATGATTCATAACCAGTTGGATAGGCTGGTCTGCTTCCAATTGATCCAGTTCACGGATGCGTTGGTGATCCTGGAATACCATCGCGTATCCGCGTTGCATAATCCGGTAAGGATTGTTTTCCACGATCCACATTCGCAAATGCTGTACGTTTAGTTTTTCCTGGTGGATTACCTGTGTAGCGCCGGTTCTTATTCTGGCCATTTGTTTTTCCAGTTCAAATTTTTCCTGACTGGTGCGGGACTGGATGCGGTGATGGATGGACAATTCTGCGTGTTGAATCTGGCGTCTGGTGTTTTGAACCTGGAGTTGAGCGCGTTCCCGGATGGCCCGAAAAGTGTGTTGAATATCGGTTTCAAAGTGCAGGTTGTGATCGACGATCATTTCTGCTGCTGCCGTCGGCGTTTTAACCTGGGCAAAAGCCACCATGCCGGTCACGGATTCGTCTCTTTCGTGGCCAATCCCGGTGATGACAGGCAGCGGGGACTTTGCCAC
>CALGAA010000111.1 GCA_937952445.1 uncultured Bacteroidota bacterium
GTGGATGCCTCAGGATGGTGCTGGAACGCGATCCAACTACACGGCAGTACCGATGCTGATCGGATCGGAACCCGGCGAAATATTCCGATATCCTTTTGTGGGCCGAGCGGTGGGAATCGCCGTGGCCGCGGGTCCGGACGCAGGGGTGGTCGAGTATCGAATCGACGGGGGCGAATGGCAAACGCAAAATCTTTTTACCCCGTGGAGTAGTCAGCTCCATTTGCCATGGTATTACACATTGGCCAGGGGATTGGCTCCAGACAAACATCTCCTTGAAATTAGGATGAGCGATCTGCAACATCCCGATAGCACGGGCCGCAAATGCAGGATTCGGTATTTTTATGTAAATGAGTAAAATGTCATAAGGATAGACCGCGATGAACGAGCATTTCAGTGGTATAGTTTTTCTGATTCAAAATACCTCTTGAACCACAGCCCACCATTTTTCTCCGGTTTAAAAATTGAAAATTACATCCTCCTCAGAAATATCTCCGTCTTTTTTAGTTCTCGATTACCTCTTTTTAACGAGGAAAATGGGATGTCTGGTTGTAACTAATCAGAAATCAATAATGTAGAAATCCATTCGAATTTATAACCATATTTTAATAAGTCATACGCTCATTTTTTGACTTAAAGTTAATGAAAATACAAAGATATATCAAAAAACCCTTCCTATTATAGCTTAGTTTAATAATAATTGATTATATTGGGTGAATCTTCAATGGAAGATTGGAGGACTAAGTTAGATTCCAGGGGAGGAAAGGAAATTGTGGTTGATATTTAAATACGAAATAATCAAAATTGCAAAATAATGACTAAGTAGTTTTGGAGATTTACCAATTTAAATTTTAAATCACAATTGGAGTGTGTGCAAAAACTGGTCATGTAGATCAAATAGTGATTTTACAGTATGGTGGACTCAATCACTGGTGTTGCTCAATTTGGAATGGAATTGTGAGGATTTCTGGAAATTTCCATTTGAGGTGGTATAACCCTAAGGGAAGTGAATAACGTACCAAGTATAGGAGTAAAAATGATGTTAAAATGTCATTCACTTTCTACAAACAACACGATTCCACCGATTGTGGTCCAGCCTGTTTGAGGATGGTTTGCAAACACTATGGTAGAACCTATTCTTTAGGTCTCCTCCGTGAAAAGTGTTTCATAGACCGACAGGGGGTAAGCCTTCGCGGTATAGCGGATGCAGCGGAATCTTGTGGATTTCGGACAATTTCAGTAAAAATTCCATTTGAAAATAAAAGAGGTAAAGCAGCTTTAGTCCGAGCCCCATTACCTGCTATTTTGCATTGGAATGACAACCATTTTGTAGTGGTATACCAGGTTTCCAAAAAGAAGATCAAGATAGCCGACCCCGCCCATGGAAAATTGACTATAGACATACAGGATTTCAAAAAACATTGGATAAAAGATGGTTCTCGTGGAATTGCATTGCTTTTGGAACCCACATCTAAGTTTGAGAATTCTGATTTCAAGTCAACAAATCGGATTCAATCTTTCCAGTTTTTAAAAAGGTATTTTAAGCCGCATCGACAACTTTTTACCCAGCTTTTATTGAGTCTTTTGATTGCAACCGTGTTTCAATTATCTTTTCCATTCCTGACTCAGAGTTTGGTGGATATCGGGATCGAAACTAAAAACATTAATTTTATATATCTCATTTTAGCCGGTCAACTTATGATTTTCGTGGGCCAGACAGTTGTCCGGTTTATTCAAAGCTGGATTGTCCTGCACGCGAGTGTTCGAATCAACGTCAGTTTGATTGCAGATTACCTATTTAAGTTGATGAGCCTCCCGGTTGGTTTTTTCGATTCCAAGAACATCGGCGATCTTCTCCAACGGATCGATGATCATCGCCGAATTGAATCATTTCTTACACAATCCATACTGACCTTTATTCTTTCCATTTTTAATATTTTAGTTTTTGGGATTGTCCTTCTCATATACTCACTACAGATATTTTTAATCTACATTATTTCTGCGGTTCTATACCTTCTTTGGATTGTTCTATTTCTCAGGAGACGAAAGGAAATTGATTACAAAGCATTTTCGGAACGGTCTGATAACCAGGACTCCCTGATCGAAATCATTCAGGGATTGCCCGAAATTAAATTGCAAGGAAGTGAAAACAAGCGGAGAAATTTGTGGACACAAATTCAAGCTCGCTTATTTCAATCACAAATAAGTGCTTTGTCTATCAGCCAATATCAGGATGCAGGTGCCCTCTCCATTAATCAGGTCAAGGATATATTGATCACCTTTATTGCGGCCAAGGGTGTAATCGAAGGCCAAATGACCCTGGGTATGATGCTCGCTATCCAATATATTATTGGTCAGCTAAACAGTCCCTTACAGCAACTTGTAGGGTTTATCCGGTCCGCTCAGGATGCCAAAATCAGTTTGGAACGACTTTCCGAAGTTCATCTCACTGAGGAAGAGGAAGATAATGATATGCATAAGTTGAAAAGTCTACCTGATGGTGATCTGGAATTGAAAAATGTAAGTTTTCAATACACCGAAATTTCGGAAATGGTGTTGCAAAATATCAATATCACCATTCCCCGTAAGAAAATCACCGCCATAGTAGGAAACAGTGGAAGCGGTAAGACCACTTTAATTAAACTATTGCTCCAGTTTTACCAACCCACCGAGGGCCAGATTTTTCTTGGTTCACAACCTCTCGATGATATATCAGCAAAACATTGGCGCTCACGGTGTGGCGTTGTTATGCAGGATGGGTACATTTTTTCAGATACGATTGCCAATAATATTGCGGAAAGTTCAGATGTAATTGATTTCAGAAAAGTCGTTACCTCGGCGCAGACAGCAAATATTACCGAATTTATCAATGATTTGCCTTTGAGGTACAATACCCTGATTGGCTCCAAAGGCAATGGAATAAGTGCTGGTCAACGGCAAAGATTTCTCATTGCCAGGGCGGTATATAATAATCCTGAATTTGTTTTTCTGGATGAAGCTACAAATGCATTAGACGCGAAGAACGAAAAGGTGATTATGGAAAATTTAGAAACTTTTTTACACGATAAAACAGTCATTATTGTCGCTCACAGGTTGAGTACGGTGAAACACGCTGATCAGATCATACTTCTTGAAAAAGGAAAAGTGGTAGAATCAGGAACGCATGATGAATTAATCCAGGCTGGCAATAATTATTTCAATCTGGTCAGGGATCAGCTCGCCCTGGGAACATGACTTTATTTTTGGAGAAGATAATTTGATAAAATATACCATAATGAAACATTGATTATGCCCGAATTTCAAAAAGATAAACTCCACCATCATACCCCCCAATCTTCCAACGGTCAAGAATATTTTACCGTGGATGAGATCATCGGTCGATCTCCGGGTTGGATTTTACACAGCGGGATGACAGTTTTGCTGATTGTCATTGGAATAGGGGTTGGATTGACAATATTGATACGCTATCCTGATAAAATATCTTCAGCCGGAGTAATTACCACTACTGATCCATTTAAACCTTTGAGTGTACGATCGTTTGGTGTGGTCGATACGGTGTTTTGTGAGAATGATGCTTATCTTTTGGAAGGAGATCCGATTCTGTATATTCATAATTCGGCAGATCGTCGTGATGTTGAAGTCGCAGTGCGGATTGTTGATCAAATCGACCTTCACCTTCAGGAATTATCTTTTATAAATATCCCGGTACAAGAATACTCATTGGGGCCGATGCAAAGCACTTTTGCAGCCTTGATGCAATTGAATGCCGAGTACAATCACTATCTCAGCCGGACTGATTTCGATGCAAAAATAAAGGTCATCCAACGTGAGATTGAAGAAATTCAGCTTCTGAATACTATATTAGAGCAAGAACGATCATTATCACAGGAAGAAATTGTATTATCTCAAAAGGATTTGGATCGAAATCAAACCCTATTTGATCATGGAATTATTAGTGAGAGGGATCTGGAAAGAAGTATCGCTGGTCATATTGGATTGCGGAAAAGCTTTTTAGTCAAAGAGAATAACATCTCTCAAAATCGTGTGCGAATCGCCGGATTACAACAGCAAAAAATGGATGTACGAACGGCTCGTAGCGAGCGAATTCTGTTGTATCAATCCCGAATTTCAGAAATCATTCAAAACTTCCGGAATACGTATAATGCCTGGTTTCAGCAATATTTCGTCGTTGCTCCGGCCGAAGGCACAATTCAATTGTCATCCGATATCGTTCCAGGTCAAACCGTCCATCTGAATGAACCAATCGGCTACATTGTGTCAACAAGTTTTCACAAACCACAGATTCTCCCAGGTTTCAATGCTAAATATGCCAAGGCATGGGTGCCCTCGATGGGTCTTGGCAAGGTAAAAGAAGGCAGCAGGGCGATCATCCATGTCGATGCCTACCCATATAAAGAGTATGGCAGCATCGAAACATACGTCGAAGAAATTTATTCAGTACCTGAAATTAAACAGGATCAACGGTTCTATGAGATCCATATGCCTGTTGGGGAAAAGCTGGTTACCGATTATGGTCATGAAATTGAATACAATCCGGAAATGTCGATCCAGGCAATCATAATAGCAAATGAACGAAGTCTTTTCCACCGAATCTTTCATCAATTCCTAAACCTTATAAATCACCACGTATCATGAATTTAGTCGAACAAATTTACAGATTAGAGCGAATAGATCGCTTGATTAGACGGAAGGGCACAGGTCCTCCTGATGCTTTTAGCCGTAAACTCGGGATTTCCCCGCGCCAGTTATTTCGATTGTTGGATGAACTGAAGTCTTATGGCTTGCCTATTAAGTATAGCAGGGAACGTCAAACCTATTACTACATCAGGGAGGTAGATTTCAATATTACGTTTGAAATCCGAGACAAAGATTGCAGGAAGGTGTTGGGTGGGAAAAGGAAAAATTACACCGGATCGGGTGAACATTGGTACCGCCAGATCGTCCTGGAAAATCCAAATGTAAATTAATACTAGTGCCAAGCAGTTGGATGCTTTCTTTGTTCATGTCCCACAGGTGGGCATAATAACCGCTGTGTTTCAGCCGATGAGCTGCCGCAATAGTATAATGTAATCCGTGAGGGTTTTGTGTATAAAAGAACATGGCCCATTACAACCACCAAAATTATAAAGGGGTGTCGAAGCAGGATTTTTTGAGCTGAAGCTTGTGAGCCTGTGCAGAGGACTGCTTTTTTGGTTACTTTTTTCCACCAATAAAAGTAACAAAGCCAATTTTCAGTTTTAGATGCACCGAAAATACTGTTAAATCGATGGCCAGCGGAGGATATTTAAAGGTGGTGCGTGAATGAGGTGATGAAGAATCCTATTTCTTTTTATCCTCTTCCATTAGGTTTTGCAATTCCTTGAGTTTGAGCAGGCTTTCGATCGGTGACAATCGGTTGACATCCAACTGGGACAACTCCTCTTTGATTTTCAGCGTCTTTTCATCCTTCATATCAAAAATTTGCAACTGCATCGCGTTCCCGTTGCTTTTGGATTTTCGCAATCCACTGGTCTTTCGCGGTTTAGGAACGTTTGGCCGTTGATCGCCTCCGGGTGATAGATGATGCCCCTCCATTTTTTCGAGAATTTCCTCTGCCCGTTCGATGATTTTTGGGGGGAGTCCCGCCATTTGAGCCACATGGATTCCAAAACTGTGCTCGCTTCCGCCTGGCACCAATTTTCTCAAAAATATAATCCGGTTGTCCACTTCTTTGGTCGACACGTGGTAATTACGGATGCGTGGATAGAGTTCTTCGAGTTGGTTGAGTTCGTGGTAGTGCGTGGCAAACAGGGTTTTTGGGTGATCCGTGGGGTGCTCATGGAGGTATTCGGTCATGGACCAGGCGATCGAAATTCCGTCGTAAGTGCTGGTGCCCCGGCCGATTTCGTCGAGCAGGATGAGGCTCCTGGACGAAAAATTGTTGATGATGTTCGCCGCTTCGATCATTTCCACCATAAACGTCGATTCCCCTTTGGATAGATTGTCGGACGCGCCCACCCGGGTGAATACCTTATCCAACAATCCGATTTCGGCACTTTCGGCCGGTACATAACTTCCCATCTGCGCCATCAGGCAGATCAACGCGGTCTGGCGAAGTATCGCCGATTTTCCGGACATATTGGGCCCGGTAATCATCAGGATTTGCTCGTCGTCGTTGTGCAAATATATATCATTGGGGATGTACGACTCACCGGGGGGAAGCTGGTGTTCGATCACCGGATGACGGCCGTTTTTGATTTTGATGCCCAATCCATCGGTGATGGCAGGGCGACCGTATTCGTTTTGGAGACTCACCACCGCAAAAGCCAGCAGGCAATCGAGTTGGGCAAGCATATGCGCATTGGTGAGGATCGTTTCCAGGTATTTTTGCAGGTGTTCGATCAATTCATGGTAAAGCTTCTCCTCCAATTCCAGAATTTTATCTTCCGCGCCCAGGATTTTATCCTCAATTTCTTTGAGCTCTGGCGTAATATACCGCTCCGAATTGGTCAGCGTTTGTTTGCGGATCCAATTCCCGGGGATTAGCCCCTTGTCTTTGTATTTATTCGTCACTTCCAGGTAGTACCCGAAGACATTGTTGAACCCGATTTTAAGGCTGGCAATTCCGGTGTTCCGGCTTTCCTGCTCCTGGATGCTCAACAGCCGATCCTGATTGTTGGTGATCAAATCCCGCAAATCGTCCAGTTCCGGATCGAAACCTTCGGCGATCACGCCTCCTTTGGAAACCACCGCTGGAGCATCGGGGTTCAATTGTTTTTTGATCCGCGTGATCAATTCTTCGCAGGGGTTGATCTGGTCGCGGATGATGTGAATCAATTCCACATCGATTTTTCCAAGCTGATTTTGCAGTTCGGGTAAAGCAGCCAGGGCCGTTCTCAATTGATTGATTTCCCGCGGTGAAATCTTAAAAGCGGCGATCCGGGATGCAATCCGTTCGAGATCGCCGATGCCTTTGAGCATTTCCCGGGTTGCTTCACGGATGTCGTGGTGATCCCTCAGCGCCGTGACTGCATCGAGTCGTTTTTCAATTTGTGAAATGTCGGTCAGGGGCAGTGCGATCCATCGTTTGATCAATCGGGATCCCATTGGTGAACGGCACACATCCAGCACATCGAGCAATGAAATGCCCGTAGGGTGGTTGCTTTGAAGCAACTCCAGATTGCGCATTGTAAAGCGGTCCAGCCATACGGATTGTTCCTCCCGAATCCGCTGGATCTTGAGAATATGACTCACGTCGTGCTGCTGGGCGCTATCCAGATAATGCATCACCGCTCCCGCAGCGATCTGACCCAATTCGAGGTCTTCGACCCCGAATCCTTTTAAATTGATGGTCTTGAAATGTTCCAAAAGCTTCTTCCGTCCATATTCGAGCGTAAACACCCATTCGTCGACGCCGTACGTGTAGTATTCTTCCCCAATCCAATCCTGTACCTCCTTCTTCATCGTTTTGGAATAGATGATTTCGGATGGGTGGAACGAATCGAGAAGTTTCTCAATCGCCATGCGTTTACCTTCTGACAGGTAAAATTCACCGGTCGAAATGTCCAGGAAGGCAATGCCGTAGTCGTCCCCCTGACGGTAAAGAGACGCTAAAAAATTGTTGTGCTTGTGTTCCAGCAGGTTTTCGTCGACCGCAATCCCCGGTGTGATCAATTCGGTGACCCCCCGTTTGACGATTTTCTTTTCCTTTGACGGTTTTTCGAGTT
>CALGAA010000112.1 GCA_937952445.1 uncultured Bacteroidota bacterium
TTCGACTTCATTCGGTCAGGCCTCACATCTACATAAAGCAAATACCATGAATAATCCGGATTAAATGAGCAAGCCCCTGGGAAAACAACTCAGCCCTTCATTCCTGGTCGTTGTGCTCCACCCACAACAGCTCTGAAGTGTCGTACCCACCGTCCTCTGCAATTTTCAAATAGTTGTTCTTGACTTCTTCGGGCATACGAGGTTCCCGCGCCAGGATCCAAAGGTATTTGAGACTCGCTCCGGCTACGAGGGCGTAATTGTATTCCGGGTCGATGGCGATGACGTTGTAACCCGAATAAAAGGGACCAAAAAAAGAGACTTTGAGCATGGCAATATCTTCGTCTCCCACGAATTTGGCTTTTGCCTCAGCTTGTTCCCATTCGCCGGTTTTGGTGTTATATCCTCGATTGACCACCTTGATGGACCCATCGGGTTTTAGGGAATATTGGGCCGTGGTGTTGTTGAGGTTGCGCTCAAACTTGAAATCAAGTCGGGCGATCTCATACCATTTCCCCAGGTATTTTTCTTTGTCAAAAGGTTGGACGGCTTCTACGCCTTTGGGGATGGTCGAACACGAAAACAAACCCAATATTAAAGTCATGCTCATCAGAAATAGGTTATTTTTCATCAATGGTCGCTTTTTATGGAAACACTTATCCGATAGATTCAATTGTGAAACACAAAGCATGATACCGCAAATCTCGGTATATGCCAGGCGATAACTTCGAAAATAATCCATCCGGCCATGGGAGCCGAGGCCAATATACCGCAATCAATCTAGCTAAATTTTTCTAAAAGGCTGGCATTTAACAGGATGAAATTTAATGGATCTTTCCATTTAGAACCCCGTTACTTTACCGTCAGTGGGTCCGTATTTGCGTAAAACTTTCCTCTCAACCAAAACGATACCCGTACCAATAATATCAGGGCTGGAACTTCTACTAGGGGGCCTATAACACCGGCAAATGCCTGTCCCGAATTGAGTCCGAATACCGCGATGGCCACCGCGATGGCCAGTTCAAAATTGTTTCCAGCTGCCGTAAACGCCACCGAAGTCGTCTTGTCGTAGGTAGCTCCCGTTGCGCGGGTAACGAAAAATCCAATGACAAACATAATCGTAAAGTACAGGAGCAATGGAATGGCAATAATCACCACATCCATCGGGATTTGGACGATTAGTTCCCCTTTTAGTGAGAACATCACCACGATGGTGAATAAGAGCGCCAGGAGGGTCAGCGGTGAAATAGCGGGGATGAATTTTTGTTCGTACCATTTTTCCCCTTTAAGCCGCACCAATACCTGTCGGCTCAGAATCCCCAAAGCGAAGGGAATGCCCAGGTATATCGCCACGCTTTCAGCGATGACGGCGATGGATATGTCGACGATGGCTCCTTCAAAACCAAAAAATGGCGGAAGTACGGTTATAAAAATCCAGGCGTAGAAACTATACGCAAATACCTGAAAAATGCTGTTTAACGCGACCAGGCCCGCTCCGTATTCGCTGCTTCCTTCAGCCAAATCGTTCCACACCAATACCATCGCGATGCACCGCGCCAGCCCGATCAGGATCAATCCGACCATGTATTCCGGGTAATCTCGTAAAAAGGTTGTCGCCAACAAGAACATTAAAACCGGTCCTACCACCCAATTGAGAATCAGAGAAATGGAGAGGATTTTGATGTTTTTAAAAACCTTAGGCAACAAGGAATATTTGACCTTTGCCAGTGGGGGGTACATCATCAGTATAAGGCCGATTGCGATTGGAATATTCGTCGTCCCCGTATTGAATGAATTGAGGTTTTCCGGAAACGAAGGGATAAAATATCCGATACCTACGCCCACGGCCATGGCGACAAATATCCACAGCGTGAGGTTTTTGTCGAGAAAGCTCAGTTTTTTAGTAGCCACGTCGTAGGTTTTCCGCGTAAATATTAGGTAAAACGCTGTCCTCTATCGCTTTTGCGGCCCGCTCGATGTCGTATTCAAACCGGATGAAGTCCACCTGGATGCTGTCTTTGTCCCGAATCGAACTATGCTCATCGATCGTTAACATGACATAGCAACCCCTGACGTCCTTATCCTTGGGTTTCCCCACAGATCCTATATTGATGGCATGGCGAAAATGGTCCTGATCTTCGGAACCCGAATTGAGAATTCGGTGGTACGGTTGATGCGTGTGACCAAAACACAATATATCCGCATCGGCCTTTTCGAGGATGCGGAGTAGGCTTTTTTCCGGCCTATCTTCGAATAGGTACTCGTTTATTTTCCGAGGGCTGCCGTGCACCATGTTCAGCTTTAAGGTGTCGTCGTTCAACTTAAACTCCACGTTGATGTGGGCGGGGAGCGATCTCAAATACGATCTTTCCTCGTCGTTAACGATGGAATTGGTGAGCGAAATGGAGATGCTGCCGTTGGCCTTCTCCTCATCAGTTTTGTAGGCACAGCCGCAATCATCACTGTTGCGCCCGATGCCAAAATCATAATTCCCGGCGATGGTGGGGATACCGCGTTTTCGGATCTCATTGATGACCTCGTTGGGCCATATGTTGTACCCCACCAGGTCACCCAGGCAATAAATACTGTCTGGATTTCGGCCTTCCACGTCCCGGAAAAATGCTTCCAGGGCGGGAAGATTTGCGTGAATATCGCTGAATAGTGCAATCTTCATGATGTCTGTTTTGATCGATTAACAACACCCTGAATCAGGCGCGCAGCAGGGCGAATCGGCCGTTTGTAATTGGGTAATGCTCACTTTTGGTTTTTCCATAGGCACTCCACAATTTTCTTTGGCCAGACAGTCGGTTTGTTTGGTGGCTAGCAAAAAGTGCTGACCATCGAAGTCCAGTCCAAATTTTTCAATGCTCCGGCCCTGATATTCCACTTCTACCAGCAAATCCTCGTCGATGCCCAGGGTTTTTTCCGAAAGCTCAATTATTTTAAGGAGTTTCTCCGGATGCAATCGATGGTCGTAATCATTGGCGTCCCAAAGCTGAAAATTGACCACTTCCTCCGTGCGGACCGTCCCACCGCAATCGATGAAGTGTTTGGAAATTTTGCCTACCTCGGTGACGTGAAAATGTCGGGGCACTAGATTTCCGTCTGGGAGTTCAAATGCGATGGTGTCGAGGTTTCGGAGGTTGGTTTTGACTTCAGATAGTTTCATATGTTTGGTTTTATTGCGATTAAGAGATTATAATTGAAATTTATTTTAGCAACAATTTGGCGAGGTGGTATCCTGGTTTAAAAATTCAGCGATCCCGGCTTTCATTTCGTTCCACTTTTCGGGGTTGATGCAGTAGCAGATCCTGGTGCCTTCCACCGTACCCTGGATAAGTCCGAGGTTTTTTAATTCTTTCAAATGCTGGGAGATGGTTGGCTGCGCAAGGCCAATTTCGTCGACCAAATCACCGCAGATGCATGAATTGATCCTAAAAAGGTGCTGAAGAATTCCCACCCGCGCAGGGTGTCCCAGCACTTTCGCCCACATCGCGATTTTGTTTTGGTCTTCGGTATACATTTCGGCTTTGGTCCGTCCCATGAATTCATCGTTATATTGCAATAATACGATAGATCCGAAAAATGGAAAGTATTTTTTCGATTTTTTTTCATTTTCCTTTTCAGCGGCATTTAAAAAAACCATAGAAATGAAGTCTTCCCTGGAGTTGCCTTATTTCTATTATGGGATGGAACAGTTGTTAGCTTCCTCAATTCTGACCTTTCTTCCTTTTTCGCCAGGGTGCATTCCGTGTCCAATCTCCCGCCATAATGCATCCATAGGGTATGATTTCATCGACCACTTCGCCCAATCCAAATTCCTTCATTTGGCCTTTCACGGATTGGGCACTTTTATAGGCGCTCGGTAATTCGGAAATATCCACGTGGCCGGAATAAAACCGTACATCGAGGCCCCTGGTTTCTTCGCGAAAAATTTCATCGGTGGTTTTTCCCGCGAGTTTGCGCTTATGAGCCCTCCGGCTGACGTTTCGCCCGGCGCCATGGGGCGCAAACCCCAGATTGGTTTCAGTCGTTTCTCCCCCTATGATCAACACCGGTTCGCTCATATTCAAAGGGACGATACGCCGCCCATCCCAACTGTCCGGAACAAATTTTTCCTCGATCGGCGTGGCCCCTTTGGCGTGGTAAAAAAGGTCTCCATCCCGAAAAACAAAATTGTGTTCGTTCCAAAATCGTTCTGAGATGTCTGATTTTAGTTCCTGCACCGTTGCATCGTGAATGATTTCATGGTTGAGTTTTGTCCACTCCCGGATCACCTGCAACGCCTCCCAGTACGCCTGACCTTCATCGGTGTCAAACGGAATCCAGGCATTTCGGGATTTCGTTTCGGGGGAAATTTCACGTCTGAATTTCTCCGCTACCTGCATCCCCTGCTTGTACAAATAAGCCCCCAGGCCCCGGCTACCGTGATGGGTGACCAGGATGGTCTCGCCGGTCCGGGCGGATTGTCCTACCGATAAAAAATGGTTCCCATCGCCTTGCGTACCGAGATGGTGCCGGGCCAATTCCAGACTGGTATTGTCCCGAAGGTATTTGTTGGATTTTAATTTTGCCTCCAGCTCGCGGGGTAACGTGGAAAATTCGGGACGGCCACCTCCGCCAAAATGGGTCACCGAATGCGCAACATCCAGGACGGTTTTGGGCGGTATAAATCCCATGTTGGTCAGCATGACCGAACAACAGATGTCCGCGCTGTGCATCGCCGGATGGATGGCATTTTGGGTAGCGACGACACCTCCCACGGGAATTTGCCCCACTTCGCCCGACGGACAGGCATCGGGCATCACCGCTCCGTTGACGATCGTAGGCGTTTTCATCAATTCATTCATGGTCGCTTCTACGCTTTCCACATTAGCCTTTTCTTCCTCATTCTCTGCCCGGATGTTCATATGAAAGGGCAGCGGAGTGGCATGCGGTGTAACGATCTCGGGTCGAACCGAATCCAAATAGTCGATGAGTTCCTCTCCCCTCAACTGATATGTGTTCACATGGGCTATGGCCTCTTTAAACCATTTCCCCGGTTTATACCCCAATTCGATGATGTCTTTTCCTGTTATCCTGGTCATTTGCTCTTCCTCTTGATTCAATAATTCTCTGGTCTTTAAAACAGCACGATCCGGGTAATGTTGGATGGCATTGAAACTTCTCTCTAAATTCACCCCCGAAATGCATCGAACCCCGTTTATCGACAGGTTCTTGACCCTGACACTTTTATAGATGAAGTAGAAGATCTGGGATATTGTACGGATGATTACTTCATGGGAGAGACGGTGGAGACATATGCCAGTCACGAGAACCTCCTCAATATGGCGGTGACTGAAGAATATCACGAAGATGAGGTGGCAGCGGTTATTCAATTTAAGTGGGAAAAAGGGAAATTGTATCTCAAATGTGATGCATGTAAGGAAATATCAAATACTTTATGCGCCCACCAAGAATGGTTGTTTTTGACCATTGACACTTTTTGGATTGAATTATTCATTCGTCGGGAATTGAATGTCTTATCTCAGTATGAAAAATTCACCAAAAGTCATCCTTTTTCTTTAGGATTTCTTCAAAAACATTTCTACATCGGATTTTATGATAAAAACAAGATTTACCTGAGATCAAAGGAAAATCTAATAATGGTGGATGAGGATTCATTGGAGCATTATGAAAAGGTTTTTGGAAATCCTGGGAATTCACCTTCTCAGAAAGAGGTTTGGCTGGATGAAATGTATGGGAAAGAAGGAGAGAACATCGGATCAGCGATTATGTGGTCGCGGAGTGAGAATCGTATAAATTTAAATTATTTGGAAGGACGGTTGTCTAAAGATGAAAAAAAGCTGACAGCTCACATTCGGCGTACGGAAGAACCCGCGGGTATTCCGAAATCACTTCAGTTTGATCTGGAAAATATCAACGGCACTAAACTGAGTTTCAACAACGATATGTATTACCTGGAAATATCGCAAAAGCTCACTTTTTTGCGGGAGCGTATGGGCGAGTGGAAGGATTATATCCATTATTTTAACACGGGGAGATTCAATGCCGTTGAAAGGGTTCGAAAAAAGGATTTGATACTGTTCGAATTTGCAGAGAAACCTTTGCAGATGAATTTGGAGATTGATGAAAGTAATGATGGGATTTTTATATCGATTAATCTTGACTTTCTGACGAAAAATAAAGGCAAGAAAAGAAAGTTTTTGTTACATCCTTTATTTTTAGTGACCGAAAACAAAGCTTACGTATATTCTGATGTTTCTATCCTGGAGTTTTTGCAGGAAGAGACGCCGGGATGGAAATTCTTATTTCCTGCAGATCAAAAAGGAAATGCCCGTAGGATGGTCAGTACTCTTGTGAATAAATATAAGATACCACCTGAAAATCTGGAGGAAGGCACAGTGGAATTTCCGGAGATTTCTCAAAGGATAATACGTCTCTCTCAGCGGAACAATCAGATTTATTTCTATCCATATCTCATGGGGACTGATGATGAGACGATTCGCGTAAATGTTTTGGGAGAACTGTGCCAACCGGCGACTCAAGATCCTTATTATATTGCTGCTCCGGATCCGGAAGTAAGGAGGGAGTTTCTGGAATGGCTCCGGGATCTCCATCCGGAAATGGATCGAAGAACGGAATCGCTGGGTTTTTATTCACTTTATATTAATTGTTTCCGGAGAAATCAATGGTTTTTGACATTATCTGAAATTTGTCAAGATGCCGGTGTCATCGTGGAAGGATGGAATGATTTGGATGGTTTTTCTTTTTCTCCTCATCGGGCGGAGATCATTCAGCAGGTAGAGTCGGGGACAGACTGGTTTGATATTCATTTCACGATCCGATACGGAGATATTATTGTACCGCAAAAGAACTGGATCAAAGCCGTCATGAAGGGCGAAAAATCGGTGCTTCTGGAGGACGGAACATACGGAATCATTCCTGAGGAATAGTGGGTGAAGATGTTTGATTTGCTTGGTTCTGCTGAGGTGTCACAGGGTGAGATAAAGCTTTCCAAACTTCATTTCAATATTGTTGATCAGTATTTGGAGATCGATGCTAAGTCAGATATCCGTCGGGAAATAGAAGAAAAAAAATCTCGGTTGGTCCATTTTAAGGAGATGAAAATATTTGATCTGCCAAAAGGAGTGAAAGCCGATCTTCGACCTTATCAGAAGGATGGATTTCAGTGGCTGAAATTTTTGAATGAATATGGTTTTGGAGGGTGTTTGGCGGATGATATGGGACTTGGAAAGACGCTTCAAGTGCTGACTCTGCTCACCGATGTGAAGGACAATCATACTGCTGCCAATTTGATCGTAGTGCCGCGGTCACTGATGCATAATTGGGCAGCGGAGATCGAAAAATTTTCACCGGAAATGACATATTTGATCCATCATGGCGTGCAGCGTGATAAAAACGAAGAAAATTTCGACACATATGATATTATTATCAGCACGTATGGTACTGTGACCAATGATATTTCGTGGCTCCGAAAATACAGATTTCATTATGTTGTCTTGGATGAATCTCAAGCGATCAAAAATCCGTCTTCTCAACGTTATCGTGCCGTGGTCCAGCTGTCTGCCGATCATAAACTGACGATGACCGGGACGCCCGTTGAAAATAGTACGATGGATCTCTTCGCCCAGTTCAATTTTATCAATCCGGGTCTGCTGGGGAATAAAACTCAATTTCGAAGAAGATTTGCTGATCCTATTGACAGGCATGGTGATCAGGAGGCTAAGTCTTTGTTGCAAAATATCGTTCATCCTTTTTTGCTTCGTCGTACGAAAGGACAAGTTGCCAAAGATCTGCCACCGCGCACTGAAAGTATTCTTTATTGTGAAATGGATCGTGAGCAGCGTGCGCTATATGAGAAGATGAAGAACGAAATCAGAGCCGGTCTCCTGAGTGAAGCAAACCTGGAGCAGATTAAAATTAAGGTTTTAGACGGTCTTTTGAAACTTCGGCAAATTTGTAATTCACCGGCTTTACTTGATAGGAAGAATGGGGAGAACAAGAAATTACCGGAATCATCGGTGAAAATTGATACTTTGATGGAGCAAATCCGGGAGGTGGTAGATGGTGAAAATCATTCAGTTCTTGTATTTTCTCAATTTACTTCAATGCTGGCTCTGGTTCGGGAGCGGTTGGACCGGGAAGGGTATAAATATGCCTATCTCGACGGGAGTACAACGCGAAGGCAGGAAGTCATCGATTCTTTCAATGAAGATCCGATGCAAAAGATTTTTCTGTTGAGTCTAAAAGCAGGGAATACGGGATTGAATTTGACCAAGGCTGATTTTGTGTATTTACTGGATCCGTGGTGGAATCCTGCTGTAGAAGCTCAGGCGATCGATCGAACCCATCGGATCGGGCAGACCAATCCTGTGTTTGCCTACCGCCTGATCTGTAAGGATACGGTGGAGGAAAAAATAATACATCTGCAGGCAAAAAAGAATCAATTGGCAGATGATCTGATTCAGACAGATGAGAATGTCTTCAAAACTTTGGATAAAGATGCTTTGATCAGTTTGTTTGAGTAGTGATAGAGCCGCTTCCGGTTTTTTTTAAAACAGAACAGGTGAAGCCCCGGCTATCGCTCTGGCCTGTATTGTCCATGAAATTATATTTGCCTGCCTGTGCCTTCTCACGGCAGACAGGTTCAGATCCAAGGCGTCGGAAGTTGCAGCATTTCCGACCTGGAAAATATTGTTTTAGAGCGATTTATTCCGGGTGTTTTCGGAATATTCCAGTGTTTTCTTTACGTTTGGAAATATTCTGATCGCATGTATTAATCTAATGATTTCTAAAAAGACATTGAGCTGCAGCCTTCATTATTTTTCTCCTCTCGAATTATCAATGGGGAAGTATCAGATTACGGAAATCCTTGAAATCAACGGTAATAACAAAAGTGTGACGGCATTTTATAGAAATGTTTCCGCTTCAATTGAATTTTCCGGAGGACAGATCACCAACATGAGATGTGATTGCGGAAAAGTTAAATATTGTCGACATCTGGCAGGAATGGTTTTAGTATTATTGAACAATCCTGATATTCTGCATGATATTGAAGCTTTTGACTCAGGACGGCGGGAAAAACAAAAGAAAGTGCAAATGAGAGGGAGCTTGTTGGAATGGGGAAAGGCAAATCATTTCCGAAAAATATATCGCCCCCTGTCTTTTTTGCAGGATGTAGATGACATTGGAGCCACACATATTGAGCCGTTTTGGGGAGAGGAAGTAGAAATTTTTACCGACCATCCTAATTTCCTCTATATCAATATGACAGATGAGGATAACCACAGAAATGTGACTACGGTACAATTTAAAAGGGATAAAAAAAATCTGTATTTCCGATGTAGTCGGTGTAAAGAAGGGTCCGATGAGCTCTGTGCTCATCAGGAATGGCTACTGAATTATATCGAAACAAACTGGATCCGCCGTTTTGTGAAGGGCGAACTTCAGTTTTCCACTTATTATACCACTTTTGAAAAAGATTATCCGTTTTCACCGAAGTTCCTTCGGAAGTATTTCGAGATCGGTTTTTTGGAAAAAGATCAAATTTATCTGAAAACGAAAGGTCACGCGCACTTTATAGATGAAACTTCGTTTGCAGAATATCAGAAACTGTTGACGGATCCTGTCTTTCTTTCTACTCAGAAAGATCGCTGGCTGGATCAAATGTTGGGGGAAATGGTAAGTGTAAGAGCAGTCTATGGTCTGTGGATCGGCATGGATCAAGTCATGCGGTGTGGTCAGTGCCAGATGAAAATGGATGATGTTATAAAGTGAAAAGATGCAAAATCTTCGGAGAGTCCGTGAAATCGATATGGTGTTATATTGGATGGTATAGAAATAATCATTGTATATGAAGATGGGTCGGAGAGGATTTGGATGTTCAGAAGGTGTGATTATAAAGTGTTTTATGGCACGTTGTCTGATGAAGAACCCAAAAATTTTATTGAAATTGTTTTTGATTAATAGTTGATTTTTTATTTTAGCACATGTACTTGTAATTTCATTTAGTATTGATAGTAGTATTAGATATGAGAACTTGTGCAAAATTTTCGTTGACCTTTCTCTTTTTTACAGTTTGTTTATTATTTGCCGGCTTTCAGGCAGGAGCACAGAGT
>CALGAA010000113.1 GCA_937952445.1 uncultured Bacteroidota bacterium
AATTATACCGCTAACCGCAACAAAGTGCTTGAATTGCACCCACAGTTAGCAAACCAGTATCCGGTAGGGGGTAATTACAATGTACTTCGAGTAGGTGGTTCTTTCGGTGACCTGTGGGGAAAACGATTCCTAAGAGACAACAGTGGTAGGATTGTGGTCAGCGATGAAGGACTACCGCTGACAGATGCAGATGGATACATCGGAACCACCAACCCTGATGCGATCGTAGGTTGGGGCAACAATCTGAGCTTCAACAACTTTTCACTAACCATCGGAATCGATGGTCGATTTGGTGGAAATGTGATCAGTACCACCCAGGGGTATCTGGATTCCTTTGGATATAGCAAACGGAGTGGCGATGCCAGGGATGCCGGAGGAGTGAGGGTGGATGCCGTTGATCAGGATGGAAATGCGGTGACCATGGTACCTGCACAGGCATGGTATCAGGGTATTGGAAACCGCGATGGTATTATTGAGGGTCAGGTTTACGATGGCACCCATTTCAGATTGAGGGAAGTGGCATTGTCTTACAGAATTCCGGTCAATTCCAATGTATTCAAAGCAGCTAATATAGGACTGGTAGGAAAGAACCTTTTCTTCTTTAAGAACAATGCTCCATTTGATCCGGAGCTGAATACAACTACAGGAATCGGAGGTGCAGGCTATGACAACTTTGCGATACCTTCTATTCGAAGTTTTGGGTTGGACCTGAAATTGTCCTTCTAATCTATTCCATGATCTATAAAATTCAATATAATGAAGAATTCTAAATTCATACAATGTATTCTCGGATCGCTCTTTATCATTTTGTTTGCGACCGGATGTACTAAAAATTTTGATGAACTCAATACCAACCCAAAAGCGTTGAGTAGTGAGCAAGTCGGAGCTGATTATAATTTAGTCTCTGCTTTTTTACAGGAAGCGCAGCGATTTATTATTCCACAAACGACCGGATATCAAACCGGAGTCAACCTGGCAAGTCAGAGCTATTGCGGATTCGTAGCCAACCAGGCCCCGTTTGTTTCCAATATGAACAATATGACGTATGCCTTACAGAATGGCTGGATCAATAACATTTGGAATCCACGGTATACCAATGTCATGAACCCAACCTATAAGACGATTCAACTCGCTGCGGACAATCCGGATTTCAAGGATCTGGATGCATTCGCACGAATTATCCGTGTATCTGCTATGTCAAGAGTGAGCGAACATTTTGGGCCCATCATTTATAGCCAATACAATGTGCTCAATGAAGATGGCAATATTGCCTATGATGATGAACCCACCTTATACGCCAACTATTTTCAAGACCTGGACATTGCCATCAACACATTAAAGAGTTTGGTTTCCTCCCCCATCTCTCCTCAAATGAAAAAAGCGGACCTGGCTTACGATAGCAATAATTATGAGAATTGGCTGAGGTATGCGAACACCTTAAGACTTCGATTGGCCCTGCGGGTGGTATATGCCGACCCTGGTATGGCAAAAACACAAGGCGAAGCGGCTCTAAATCCGGCTAACGGCGGACTTCTGGAGGACAACAGTCAGAACTGCTTTATCGAACTTAGTACTACCCACCCGTTGAATATCATTGGTTATGACTGGAGTGATACCAGGATGAATGCACAGATGGAGTCCATCATGGGTGGATTCGATGATCCCCGGATTTCCAAGTACTTCGTTCCCGCAGATGACCCTGTGGTCCTGGGCCAATACAAAGGCATTCGATTGGGCGTAGAGATCGATGCAAAATCCCGATACGACAACTTTTCCAAACTGGTATTTTTCACTGAAAACAAACACCAGCTAATGGTTGCGTCTGA
The DNA here is from genome assembly GCA_937952445.1 of uncultured Bacteroidota bacterium. Lineage (GTDB taxonomy): Bacteria > Bacteroidota > Bacteroidia > Chitinophagales > Saprospiraceae > Membranihabitans. The sequence goes on from CALGAA010000113.1 coordinate 1,827, forward strand.
ATCCTGGTTCCTCAGAGCTGAGGCTGCATTGCGAGGCTGGGCTAATGCTGGCGATGCCCAAACGAATTATGAGACCGGCATTCAACGATCTTTTGAACTGTACGGAGTACAATCCCAACTGGATGCATACCTGGCCGATGGGACCAGCAAACCAAAACCATACCAGGATCCAAAGGCGGTCAATCCTGGCCAGAATGATGTACCGGAAGGTTCTCCTCACCTCAGCACCATCACCATAAAATGGGAGGATGGGGATAATAACGATCGTAAACTGGAAAGAATCATCACTCAAAAATGGATCGCTCTTTTCCCAGACGGTGAAGAAGCCTGGGCAGAGTACCGCAGAACAGGTTATCCCATCTTATTTCCCATTGTGGTCAACCATAGTGCAGGAAAAATTCCGACCATTCCTGGGATAAGAAGAATGCAGTATCCCGAATCTGAATACGATACCAATACCGGAGGCGTGGAAGCTGCAGTGGCATTGCTCGGAGGTCCCGACACCGGAGCCCCTCGATTGTGGTGGGATAAGGAGGATAAGAGTTTCCGTTAACCAATATTTCGTTTTCATCACACACCGATTATAAAGGCGATTAGGCAGGTGTAAGGGGATAAGGGACACAACCTTATCCCCTTACTTTTTTGACACATATTGTTCTCTTGATTGAAAAGAAATTTTGTATTCCACTTTACCTATTCACCTGATAAGATCACTCTATTCTGTACACGAAGACGATCTTCTTTTCAAACCAACGAAGTAAGTATGACGGTTCAGAAGGATGTGAAATCTGTTATAATTATCCACATCTACACATCAAAGCTATGGCCATTTTAAGCCAACACTTCCATCCCTGATCTGATCCCGGATCATAACACGATACCATTTTTCAATGTCCTATAGGAAGTAAGATGATAGCCTAGGGAAAAATTCAAGGAATGCATGGATATCAATTTCCCCCACGTCAAGCCATTCCAATTGTAGGCTGTTCACAGTACGATATAAAAAATAAAGGTAGTTTAAATTTTCCCTGTCTACCCAGATATTAGAATGGGAGTGGAGATTGGATTTACTCGAAGGCGATCTGGGCCATGGCCAATTATAAATCGGTCATTTCTACGCATTTATTATTGAATTGTTATTCATCCAGGAAGCCGATTCTAACTTTTAGATAAACTGCGGCACCCTGAATTGCAGGTAAGGTGGACGAATGTGTCTGTCACTTCCCTATTTTGTCTTCGCGAATCCATCCTGGTAGCAAGGTACCCATAAATGAAAGGAACCCCAGAGTCCGTCATTTCAGTTGGGTATACGATCAGGTACAATATCCAGGCCTTCTGCAAAGTAAAGAAAATAAAATTACAAGTTCCGAAATTGGCTCAGATCCAGGTAGGCAGGACAGTGAAAGAGCCATTCAGAAATGATGAAATCAGTGCACTGAAAGGCATCGGGCGCAATAGGTTCAAGCTATAAATGGCGAAAGCCCGTTACTTTGCAGTAACAGGCTTTCATAAAAGTGGCGGCGACCTACTCTCCCATCTTACGATAGTACCATCAGCGCTGAGGGGCTTAACTTCTCTGTTCGGAATGGTAAGAGGT
>CALGAA010000114.1 GCA_937952445.1 uncultured Bacteroidota bacterium
TTTTTCTGTTGAATTCGCTGATCCTGTAGATGGTGGTGAATAAATGAAAAAGGCCTTTGCGCTCCTTCGTCGCGTACCTTTTTGCTTTGTGTCGCATACTGGTAAGATGCTGTCGGGGTGGCCGGATGAGCTCGCTTTTATTTTAGTAAGTCGTTTTTCTGTTGAATTCGCTGATCCTGTAGATGGTGGTGAATAAATGAAAAAGGCCTTTCCGCTCCTTCGTCGCGTACCTTTTTGCTTTCCGTCGCTCCCCAAACGGGGTTTGGTCGCGCCGTAAAAGCAAAAAGGCCGGCTAACGCCAGGCCTTTTTCATTTGTCGGGGTGGCAGGATTCGAACCTGCGGCCCCCGCGTCCCAAACGCGGTGCGCTAACCGGACTGCGCCACACCCCGTTTCCAACCAGAGGTTGAAAAATCGGATGCAAATATATCATTATTGTTTCAAACAAAAAATTAATGGTCGAAAAAAGTTCTGCAGCACAGGATAGCCCGTCTCACGATGTTTTTGATCTCCATAAATATGATGGTAATGTCGATCACTCGATCTGAAATAGGGTAGGGGTGGGAAATTTTTATTTCCTCATCAATTTCCTTTATCTTACGCCGGTTACGTAACCGAAAATTTTTTTCACTACAAAATATTCAAATCAGATACTTATGGCTCAGACGAATTCCACCACTCCTTTTAAGTTTGCGATCGTTGGCACCGGTTCCATCGCTGGATTGCATCTCACCGCCATCCAGGATATTCCCAACGCGGAAGTAGTGGCCTTGTGTAGTTCAAGTGAGGAAAGAGCTGCTAAAGCAGAAGAGAAATTCGGAATAAAAACCTATTTTAATCTCGATACTTTGTTGGATCAGGAAGATCTCGACGCCCTGATTATCTGTACAGCGAGTGGTAATCATTTGGAACCCACCGAGAAAGCAGCTAAAAAGGGAATTCACGTTTTGACCGAAAAACCCCTCGAGGTGACGATCGAACGGGCTCAAAAAATGATTGATGTTTGTAAAGAGAACAACGTCAAACTTGCCTGCGTATTCCAGAGCAGGTTCAAACCAGATTATCAGAAACTTTACAACGCGGTAAAAAACAACAAGTTGGGTAAGCTCATCCTGGGAAATGCCTTTATAAACTGGTACAGACCGGACGAATACTATAGCTCAAGTCCCTGGAGAGGAACGATTGAAGGCGATGGGGGTGCCGCCCTTATCAATCAGGGGATTCATACGATCGATTTGTTGCAAAATATAATGGGACCCATCAAATCCGTGACGGCAAAAGTAAAGACCGTGGTTCATCAGATAGAAGGTGAAGATCTGGGCGTGGCTATGATCGAATTTGAAAATGGTGCGATGGGCGTCATCCAGGGAAGTACCGCTGCTTATCCGGGATATCCGGAACGGTTGGAGGTGTATGGAGAAAATGGGAGCGCGATCATTGAAGCGGGTAAAATAGCCGCCTGGAATATCCGTGAAGAGGTCACAGAAGAACAAAAGGATGACAACCGGAAAGAGCAGGATTCAGGAGCTTCGGATCCTATGGCGATCGATTACGCTTATCATAAATTCCAGATCGAGGATTTTGTGAATGCTGTTCGTGAAGATCGTGATCCGATCGTGACGGGGGAAGAAGGCTTAAAAGCCCTGGCACTTATCCGGGCCATTTACGAATCATCGCAGACGGATCAGAAGGTTCACTTTTGAATTAGCTTTAGCTTACCGTTTTCTTGTTCTATCTTTATTCGAAACCGAGGTATTTCATCACCTCGGATTCCCCGATCAGCGCATGATCAGGTCGGGAATGTTGAGCATTGAAAACGGTTAATGATTCTCGTGGTAATATTTCGACGAACGATTCATCCACACCCCCGTTGAAGGGAACCCGTCCGGTGGATAACCCCAGATGGTGTGCAAAAAACATATACATCGGAGCCCTTTTATTGTATCCGTAATCGTGCCGTTCGGTAGGCAGATGAACCGATTCAAAATTATGTTCAGCGTCATACTGGGCATATACCCGCTGCAGGTAGGGGGCCTCGACCCGGGGGGTGTTGCGGGTCCAGTCTCCAGCAACTGACACGACCATCATCGGTCGCGGGGCACACAATGCCGCAATTTCCACATTATTTGTCTGGTGATCGTGGCTTCGGTGAATGGGCATTCCACTTTCTCCGACGCATCCGCCAAAAAAATGGGCCGAAACCATTACTACCGGTACGGAAGCTTTGATCCGGTCATCGATAGCCGTAAGAATAAAAGTCTGTGTACCTCCGCCGGAAGCTCCCGTTATTCCGATTCGGTCCGGATCGACGTCGTCTCTTGAAATCAAATAGTCCAACACTCGCTTGCTATTCCAGGTTTGCAACAACAGCGTTTTGGGCAGACGATGCTCTACCTGGGTAGATTCACCAAACCCAACCATGTCATAGGTGAAAACGATCGCTCCCATTCGGGCCAATACGGCGGCTCTCGTTTGGATAGCCTCCGTAAATCGGGCATCAGGGAAATGCCCATGGGGGCTCAGAATGGCGGGGATTCGTCCGTTGTAGTTGGCTGGCCGGTACAGATTACCGGTTATGAAAAATCCCGGGAAACTCTCGATGGCTATGTTCTCTACAATATATCCATCCATCTCTCCGGCAGTATGAATGATTGGGTTGAAGAGGAACTCCTCTTTTGGCATTCGGTCCCATTCCATGCCGTTTAAGATACCTTCCCGGATCGTATTTGCTCGCTTTTCCCAGGAGACTTTGTCGGACCACAGGGAACCAAATTCTTTCATCTTAAGATTGGCCTCCTGCTCGGTCCAGTATGCACCCTGGCATAGTAGATTGTCCTGGGCGCTTAAGACCGAGATGAATAGAGGGCAAAGAAGTAAAATTGTAGTGCAACAAATGAATTTCATGTGAAGTATTTAAACAAGCCAAAGAAAATTGCCAACCAAATTAAACCTTTAATGAAGAAAAAGAGAAAAGCCCCTATTCCAAACCGTTTGAGCCAGGTTTTAAGTCCCTTCTGATTTTTATCGTTGTTTTCCATTTCCACGTTATATACGATTTGGTGAATCTACAAATTTTCTTTAAAGTATAGAAAGTATTCATCAAAGCTCCAATGGGAATCGAGGTATATGATCCGCACAGTGATGGTTTTGCACCAGGATGGGTCGACCTCTATGTTCAATTCCTATTTGCTTTTTTTGACCCCACGTATCCTCCTTCAAACATAATGAGTACACAATGCCCGTTACGCAAACAATTCGTCCGTTTTCAGCGGATGATTTGTTTTGTTCAACCTTTCAGAAAATTTTGTTAAACAGACGTGGATAAAAAACAATCACCTTATCTATTTGCGTTTCCCACCTTTATTTATCAAATCAAAATGATTGTTATGTTGAAAATTGCAACGCTTATTTTTTCATTCCTGGGGTTCGCGATCGTCTCAATTGCCAACCCTATCACCGGCAATCACATCGATGAAAATGTGAAAGTGGTTATTAATACCGAGAAAAGTTCATTGTTGTGGGAAGGGTACAAAGTAACCGGAAAACACAATGGTAGTGTGGATATCCACTCAGGTGAACTGGTGATGGCTAATGGTAAGCTGTCCTCGGGTAAGTTCGTCATTGACATGACCACCATTTCGGTGCATGATCTGGAAGGCAGTTCTCGAACCAAGCTCGAGAATCACCTCAAATCCGATGATTTCTTTGGAGTAGCAACCCATCCGAAAGCTACCTTTACTATGGTGAAAGCTTCGCCTGCGGGTCAGGCCGGTCAATACAAAATCGAAGGTAACCTGACCATAAAAAACATCACGAAACCGATCACTTTTGACGCACATGTTTCGGAAGAGAATGGAATGACCGTAGCTACAGCAGATATCAAAGTGGATCGAAGTAAATTTGACGTGCGGTATGGATCTGGTTCGTTCTTTGATAATCTCGGCGACAAAACGATCTACGATGAATTTGATATCAAGGTTCGATTGGTGGGGGAGATCAGCGCAGCCAATTGATCCAAGATTCAGCCACGATTAAGTTTTTTCAAAGATTAAGCGGGTAGGCTGTGTTCCGGATCAAATAGCTTTTACGCAACTGATTCAGACCACTGCCTACCTTTTTTAATTGGAAATTTCCTCCGATACCCCGATGGAACCTCATGCGACTGTCGTCCTTAATTGAATATTCCCAACTGAGTCAATGGGGTATCCCGGAGTTTTTCCGAGACACCGAAATTCTCCAAAGCCAATTTGAAACTGACCCGTTTCCACAGATTCCCGCGTTCTTTGTGAATGTTCATAATTTCATCTGACCCAAATAAGGGAAGGTACAAAGCCACAGGCCAATGATCACGACCCAATTGAACTCCACCGCTAAAAAGAAAGTTCATCCCGTCACCTGTTGGTGTGGCATCATCGTAAATACCCAGATCAACGTAGGGCTTTAAGGGAATAAATTTTCCAATTACGGGCAAATCCAGACTGAGATTGACTGCACCCAAAAAGGAGTTTGAATTCCCTGTTACCATAGCATAACTACTCCCCGTATAGTTTTTGAATCCCCCATCCTCAATTCGCACCTGTCGCTCCAATAATTTATCATTACGTTCAGACCGATCGAGGAAAAATCCATCGAACGCATAGTCGTGATGGGCCTGGCTCGCCATACCCAGGGTTCCCGGAATAAGATAATTGGCTACTGAACCAAGGTTTCTGGCACTGTTAACAGGAAAACCACCAACAAAGAACCGAGCAAATATCCGTTGATTGGGTGCATAGGCATAATCGGTTTTGAGTTCAGCCGTTGTTTTAAGGTAGTTTTGCGATTCATTTTGAAATCCCTCGTACGATAAAAATTCGGCTCTTAAATTGATTTCGATGTTGTTGACCGGAGAATACCTCCGCATCTTGTAATGTACGCGAGGATAAACCCGGGTTAGGTTATTTTTTTCAGAAAATTCACCTTCAACGTCAACAATTGGAATTTGGCGGTTAACGATCGGCGCACTAATCTTGAGTGTATTGTACCATGGACGGAATTTGTCCCCCGGCTGGAAGGAAATTTTCACGTGAGGGTTTATCCTGAGGTAATTGAGATTGTATCCCGCTTCTTCGCTCCCCCCAAACGTATATCGTTTGGCAGACCAACCAAAATTCCAGTAACGTATTCCTGAATTGTTGCGGGGAATAAAATAGTCCATTCCCGCTAATCCTACCCACTCACCGGATTTGACTCCATATCCGGGTTGGACATAAAATTCAAAGTTATTCCCCGGCAAAGTAATATTGTGTAATCCCAGCCCAAAGGTGGCCCCATCCAGGTAATTGTACGAAATGTAGGGGTCAAACCAAATCTTGGGAATACCCGGATTATTCAATCCTGCCGCCGGGTTGAGGAATTTTTGTTTGCGCACCGGAATGAATTCGTATTTATTGTTGTGGGGGGTCTGATCGATCACCAAATCCTCGTCTACGGCAATATAGTCGTAATCATCGATCGGGATCGTCGCCACCGTTGTTCCCTGAAACGCATCCACGGATTGCTCCGCGACAACCTTCTTCCCATCGTATGCTTTAATCTTTGCCGGAGCCGCTATCGAACCTTTGTTTTCCAGTGTCACGGCATAATGATCGCCCCGCATTTTTACTTCATTGATCGCAATATCAAATGGCTTAAGGGTGGTAAGAATATCATCAAAGAACCAGGAAAAATTTCGATTCTCCGGATCATTTTTTTCAAATATTGTCCTTAAATCGTCGATTGTAGGATGGGAGAATTTGTGGGTATCGTAAAATTCCTGGATGTTTTGTTTGAATTGGGCATCCCCTGTAGCGTCTTCCAGTTTTTGAAACAATGATGGTGGAATCATATACCCATTAAAATAATACTGCATCAAATCCATATCATGGGTATGTGAATTTACCGGCACCAGGTCCCCCCTTTGGTACGATCCCAGATAGAGAAATTGATTGAAATCCAAATCCGTTCGGGCATACATGAATCTGAAATCCGGCATTTGATTCCCGTAATGGATGTCCATGTATTTGTTTTCGTAATAACTGTTTATCCCCTCGTCCAGATACGGGGATCGTCTTTCATTAAATCCCAGAATGGCCTGAAACCAGTTGTGTCCCACCTCATGGGCGATTACCCGATCGAGCGCAACAGGACTTCTGGTGGGTCCGATAAGCGTGATCATCGGATATTCCATACCCGAACCTGTATTGAGCGGGCCGATGACAACTGTTGCCTGCGGATATGGATAAGGAGCCACCTCCCTGGAATAATACTGAAGAGAACGTTCCAGCATCTCGATCGGAGAGAGGTTGTTGTTGACCACGCCCTCGAGCTGGGGAATTAAGGAATCAGCTACCTTAACATCGTTCAAAGGATAATTTCGGGGGGCCAGATAATGCAAATCCACCACGGACCCATCTTCCAGTGTAGTGGTTTTGTGTTCTTCGATCATATTGGCGCCGGCAAACCATGCAAAATCCAACACGTTTTTGGCTTCGAAAGTATACCGGCTGCGGCTGGTGTCTATAGCAGTTGAATTTGTTTGTACCCCAGTTGCCCCAACCTTATATCCCTGCGGAATTTCCACGGAAACGATATAGTCTCCGAATTCAGCGTAGTATTCTCCCATTTCCAGATAGGGGAATAAATGCCAGCCTTCTTCGTCGTATACAGCTGCTTTGGGGTACCATTGGGTCAAGGCAAAAAAGTGTGGTGCCCAGCCACCCCGTGAAAATATAAAAGGAATTTTCGAGGTAAATTGGATATGAATTTCGGTGGCTTGTCCCGGGGCCAATGGGGTCGGCAGATCAATTTCAATGTATTCTATGTTGTTTTTGGGGTGGGAAGTGGACAACTCCTGACCGTTTTGTGAAACCACCAGCTCAGTGTACCCACCTGATTCCATTTCGTCTGCCCAATAAAACTTTGAATCGTTGGAAGCCAGATTTTGAAGGTTGAAATAGCTGCCCTTATCCTTGTAGGCGTTGTTCCACAGGTGCATCTGAATGGATTCCAAATCATGGGGCGAATTGTTGTGATAAGTCATTACCAATTCTCCTGCCAGGGTTTTTTGAGCAGTATCGAGCGATACGTCGATGGTGTAATCAACTTTCTGCTGCCAGTTTTGGGCCTGAATTGCGCTGGTCAGACACAAACTGAGGGTGATGAGGTGAAAAAACAATACTTTCATTTTGATCTTCGGTTTTGTTCCCATGTCCAGGCTGTTTTCAGAATCTCATTAATAGATCTGCCGGGATTCCAGCCAAGAATATTTTGAGCTTTTTTATTATCGGCGTAAACCGCGACCACATCTCCGGGTCGCCGATCTCCGATGGTATAATTTAATTTTACCCCGGTACTTTTCTCAAAAGCACTGATGGCTTCCAATACAGTAACGCCATTTCCAGTCCCCACATTGAATACTTCGACAGGGTTGGTTGTTTTCCCTTCGAGCAGAAATTTCAAACTTAAGGTATGTGCCCGGGCCAGATCCATGACATGTATATAATCCCTGACGCAACTGCCGTCCCGGGTGTCGTAATCTGTGCCAAAAACTGTCATTTTATCTCGAATTCCATAAGCTGTTTCTGTGATCACGGGGACCAGATTAGCCGGTGGGTTAATGGGAGATTCTCCGATCAGACCGGATTCGTGGGCTCCGGCCGGATTGAAATATCGAAGCAGGACAAATTGGTACTGGTCTTCCGCTACGGAAAAATCCCGGATAATGTCCTCACTGATTTGTTTGGTCCGGGCATATGGTGATTCCGCCTCTTTGACCGGCGTCGTTTCAGTCACGGGAAGTTCATCGGCATTCCCATAAATCGAACATGAAGACGAAAATATTTGTACCTTAATGTCAAATTTCCGTTGAACTTCCAGAATGTTAATTAAACTATTGATGTTGTTATCGTAGTACTCCAGGGGCTTCTCGACCGATTCTCCCACAGCTTTGAGCGCTGCAAAATGGATGATGCCAGCTATCGGACCTTCTTTTTTCAAAACTTCGAACAGCTTTTCCTTATCCCGCAGATCGACGTCATAATTCCTGATTCGGTGATGGGTCACAGCCTCGATCTGGTCAAGCGTTTCCGGCGAGGAATTGCTGTAATTATCTATCGAAAAAACCTCATAACCTTCGTCGAGCAGATCAATGATCGTATGGCTGCCGATGTATCCACATCCCCCTGTGACTAGAATTTTCTGTTTGGTGTTCTGGCTCAAATCGTTCTTCATTCCTGTTGGTAAATTAAAAATCAGTTATTATAATACAAAATAAACAAATGGTTTTTAAATAATCATGCCCTTGACACCCGGGAATCCCGGAGAGGGGCATGGAACACGATACCAGGCCGGTCTCATTCAATTTTCATCAAAATTTCACTGGGGTTCATTCCTGTAAAAATACCAATCACCCGACTCGATCCTTTCAGATTGGATTGAATATGCCCCGGCTGGCCAAATGGATTGGAATTTGCACTGGTACTCCCGGTTACACTTTGATAAAAATCAAAATATTCTTCAGGGATGTGAGTTATCCGGCTGATGAGCGTATCCCCCACATTGAATTCATAACCGGACCCAAACGCCAGATTTCCTCCTCTGGCCAGACTGTTATCAAAGGTGAAATCCTGGAGTTTTTTGATGTGCCCGTCGTGAATCCGGAATAATTGTCTGCGAAAATATTCGGTAGTGGTCGAATCCGAATTCACGAAGGTGGTTTCCCGCGCATCGAAATCCTGCGATTCATCGATGGATATTCTCACACTGTCCACCGGGCGTCGTTCGGGTATATAGGTCTGTGCCCGGGTTTCTTCCCCATCGGGAAATCTCAAGTACAGTTCCACCTGGTCTCCTTCATTGAAAAACACCTTATCATCGGGGATGTAGTTGTAAATTTTACTGGAATCCAGAGAAATCTTTAAGTGGTTCCTCAACACAATTCGTTGCCCATTGACCTCAATATGACCTTCCACCCCTTGCACCAGAAATTCATTGAGCAAATCATTTGAAGAATTGGATACATCGAATACCTCAAAGAAGCCGTAACTTTTGGTGACCAATATACCAAAATCGCGTCCAGGCTTGATGTAGGATTCTACGACATAACCATTCTCAAAACCGGGTATTTCAATTTCGACTTCTTTTTCAAGATTGCAACTGAGCAGGGTGAGAATAATCCCCAGATATAGGGTCGTATGGATGATGATCTTCATCGATTAAAAATTAAAATTCCAACTAATACTTGGTAGAATGGGGAATAGCGAAACCTGTTTTGCTGTGACTCTAATGGGGATTTCCAGGTTTCGGGGTACATCTTCCAAATTCGCGACCTCGGAGTCCAGGTACAGGAAATAGGGATTGCGCCGGTCGTACAAATTATAGACGCTCAAAGCTAAATTGTGACTTCCCCAATTGGTTTTCCACGAACGTACGACCGATAAATCCATCCGATGGTAGGGCGGGAGCGTGATTGAATTTCGTTTCCCGTAAATCGGAACGATGGAAAAGTCTCCAAGGGCATCGATGTCTTGCAGGAAAAACCGGCCTGCGGGCAGCCACGCTTTATCTCCGGAGCCATATACAAATGTCGCCGAAACTGTCCATTTGTCGTTGAACTGGAAAGAAGAAACGACATTTAAATCATGCCTCCTGTCAAATTGGGGCGGAAACCAGGCGCCATTTTCAATATCTGAAAATTGACCACGCTGGACCCAGGCCAGTGTATAACCGATCCAGCCCGTCCAGATTCCGGATTTCTTTTCCAAACTCAATTCCGTTCCATACGCTTCTCCAGATCCGAAGGTGAATTCAGACTCCATGTCTTCATTTATAAAAATCTGGGCGTGATCTTTTAACTCTATTTGATTCTGAAATTTTTTGTAATAATATTCATTCGTGATCATCACCGACGGACTAAGAAGATAATTGAAACCGAGCACGTATTGATCAGAAATTTGTGGTTTTACCCGGTCAGTGGTGGGGAACCATATGTCCGTAGGCAATGAGATTCCATTGTTTGCTACCAAATGAATGTACTGGTTCATTCGGGCATAAGAGGTCTTGAGATTGAACTGATCACTTAGTGTGGTCGTCAGAGCTGCCCGGGGCTCCAGGCTATGGTAAAGTTGTTCCTCGGCCAGGAAACCAGAATATCTTATTCCCAGATTGAGGGTGAAATTGTTCCAAATTGAAAATTCATCCTGTAGATATGCTGCAAATTCCTGTCCCTGGGGATTGGAGCCAGAGGCGAATTCAATGTTGTCTCCAGTGCTTTCGGCCTGGAATCTTCCGATTTTAAATTTGTGTTGGATCCATTGGACGCCTCCCTTTATGTAATGGTCTTTTGGATGGAGGTAGGTCATATCCCATCGGGCTCCAATGTCCCTGATGTGTGACCCGAGATTGAAGTTGAACTCCCCGGTTTCATTAATAATGTTGTACCGATAATTTGCGGTAAAAATCGAGGTGTTGAAGAACAACCGTTCCGTGATGGATCGATTCCAATTCAGAGAACCGGCCCGGTTGCCCCAATCAAAATCCGCGGCAATCAGATCCGATTTAAAACTAAATACGTCGGCGCCAAGGTAACCGCTCACCGTTAAAACATCCCGATTCGATAATCGGGCAGACACCTTACTGTTGAGATCATAAAACCGGTACTGTGGTATTCGCGTAAAATCGGGATCGTCTTTTTTGCTCCTGTTGACCATTTCTGTGAAAAGATCGATGTAGGTTCGGCGTCCGGATATCAAAAAATGAACTTTATCTTCTACGATAGGCCCTTCAAGGGTCAGTCTTGAACTGATTAAACCTACACCACCTGAACCCGATATTTTATCCTTTCCCGGATTTTTGGATGAAACATCAATGACCGATGATAAACGTCCGCCGTATTCTGCCGGGAATCCACCTTTGTATACTTCCACCGATGAGAGGGCATCATTGTTGAAAGTGCTGAAAAAACCGAATAGGTGACTAGGATTGTAAATGGTGACTCCGTCAAACAGGACCAGATTTTGATCCCCACTTCCTCCCCGCACGAATAAGCTCGAACTGCCTTCCGATCCGGAAGTAATGCCCGGCTTTAGTTGGAGGGTTTTGAGGATATCCACTTCGCCAAACAGGGCCGGGAGAACTTCAGCCACCCGGGCGTCTATATTTTCCACACTTGTATTGGTACTACTGAATCGTTCCCGCATTGAATTGGACTGGACCACGATCTCGCTGATTTGTTCACCCTGAGGACTAAGATCGATGACCATATCCATAAGCTGATCGGGCCGGGTGATTTCCAGGGTTTTAGTCTGGTACCCCACGTATGAAAATTGAAGGGTGATGGGGAGGGGTGAACGGGTGGTGATCGAAAAAAATCCATCTGAATCGGTGTACGTCCCTTCGGAGGTTTTGGGAATAAAAACCGAAACGGCTTCCATGGGTGATTGGTCTGCCGAGTCCAGAACTTTTCCGGTGATGTTGAATTCGTTCTGAGCGTACAGAGTGGTACAGGTCAGAAGGAGCGATAAGAAGCAAAGGCGGATTGATACCATACAGTTCAGTAAACCTATTCTGAATAAACTACACTGCATCAACGAATTTTAAGCTTGAAAGTTGGAATAGAATGACATATTCCGCCATTTTTACACACAAATTTTTTATTTTTTGATTTTAATTTAGTGGGAATATGTGCTGTGTCTGCGGGTTGCAAAGGACAAAGACGTTTTTGAGTAGCCTTTTGTTACATCGAAATTTAAGTAAAATAAATAATTAACGGGTGTGTTAATCCTAAACTAAATCGGGGTTATTTCGAGGAATTCGACTATTAATTGCTTAATTTTAGTCAAAACCTTGAATTATGAAAGCAACCATCGTACTTTGGATTCTGGCCGTGGGTGCATTGATGAATTCCTGCACCCTTGATCAGCGATTGGATCGAAAAGAAGATCGGCTCATCGGTGTATGGACCATCGATAAGGTCATATACGACAGGTATGGTTCGCTTTTCAATAAAAAGGTTACCTCCCAATACCGCAACGATATTTTTGAATTTTTACCCAACAATCGTGTCTATTATTACGATGATGACATCAATTTTGAATTTGAGGGAAATTGGAATGTGGTTGCAGAACGGCGGTACAATCATGAAGGTGAGCACGAGATTGATTTTTTTATCGAAATGCATTTTTATGATCCCGTAGCACGCGATGCCTTCGGGTATTACGGGTATATATCCCGACTGACGCGAAATAAATTCCATTTTCATGTAGCAGACGGGCGGGGTGAATTGGAATTTCGTTTTCGTAGATCCTAATGATTCTTTAGATGATCTTCTTGACGGGACCGTAACCAAGAATGATTCCGACGGTAGCCAACGCTACGTGAGATTTTCGGTGATGACGTACCGTTGAATGGAAATCCGCCAATAGGGTCATGAATTAAATTCCTGGAGCGCTAAATGGTGGGTTGAAATATGAGTGGTAAAAGGTCCGGCAGGGATAATGCACCAGCCTCCAAATTCGTGACACATCTGACGGATTTTTTTTCGCCCTGGCTTCATCATCTAAAGCCTTATGTAGCATAGGTTATACGCGGTTTAGCACTAGCAAATTCCACGCCCAACAAGCTCAGAGTACCGATCCATTTTACCGTCAAAGGGACGGAGAAAATCTTATTTTCTTATCCTTACCGATCGGGATGAAGGGATGGGGTGACTATGTCCGTTGGAAATTTCTTTGTGTAGGGGCCAAATTATCCTCGAACCAGGCTTCCTCGCACCACTGATGTGTATTATGGGTTAGAATCAACCGTCGAACAATGTGGTACTAGGGCAACAGTTCAAAATTCATTTGATAGACAGATACCAATAAAATGATCAGCAGGATGAAGGCGATAATCACCCACATCACAAATCTGCCTTTGCTACCCAAGTTTCGTATATTATCATCCATAGTTTCCGAACAATTTTTTACAAAATAAGTACTTTATACTGTATTGAACAAGATAAGTGAGGAATAAGTTGAAAATATAATATTACAAAAATTAGTAATATGTGTATATTTTTGATAATATTGCGGTAGTAAATTACAGAACCCATGTTAAAGCAAAGCCTTAGTCAAAAAATGACCCAGAAGCTGTCTCCCCAGCAGATACAGCTTATGAAGT
>CALGAA010000115.1 GCA_937952445.1 uncultured Bacteroidota bacterium
AGTAACAGAAACCATTTTATTCACATGTAGCATCTACAAGGTCATTTATAGGAACTTGAGATAAAGGCTAAGGTAGATTCCGGATCAATTCCGGAAGCAATACAGTTGGAAAGAAGCAGGTGAGGAAGGGTACGTTATGGTCCCGGGACGATAGGAAAAGAATCGAGTGCGGGGTTTGTATCGGGCGATTCGTACCAGAGACCTGGTGGGGGATGGCTAATTAAAACATATCAAGATGCTTCAATAAAAAGTGTCTGCAATCCTTATTTTGCTTTCTTCAATTATACCACTCTCCACGGTCGATTGGTGAGGATCACATTGCCCAATACCTCGCGAACGTAAAAGTCGGGAAAGACCAGGCTGAATTGATATTCGATGAACTCGCTTACTTCTTTTACCTGACTTTTAGTGGCATACAGCATATTCCACAGAACGCGTCCCGAGGGAGTCAGTGACTCTTTGATATGCCGTATAAACTGATCGGACTTGATATGGGCCGGGATGCTCTCACCAATAAAAATATCGACACAAATCATATCGTATTTTTCTTCCTGGACCGCCAAAAAATCAGCTGCGTCCGATTGAATGATTTCGAAAGATGATGTAAGTCGCTTTTGCTGGTATTTTCCAAATAGGTAAAGGACCGCTTCGTCGATTTCTACAGCGGTATAATGGTAAGCCTTCTTAAATCGCTTTTCGAGCATGTATGGAATACTCCCCAGGCCCAGCCCCAAAATCAACACATTTGCTCCGTTTTGGGGCAGCGTCATTTGTTTAAAAGTGCGGTAAAAATTATAATACCGGTCGTCATAGGAATATATGGCATCTAAAGTAGTTAGCCTGAGTCGGTTATTAATTAAATACAGATCCAGCGACTCGTTGTAATCGCTGCTTACCGTTTCGAGGTGAACCGGAAAAAGAAATGATGCCCAATTTTTCCACCACCTCATTTTCCAAAACCATTTTTAGGGTTATTGTTATCTCTAAGGAGGTTTTGCAGCCCGGATTCCCAAATTTCATCCCAGACTATTCCTTTCAACGCCATTTGCCGACGACAATGCGTCCGTAGCTGATCTGGATTGTACCTGGTTTTATCGCTGTCTGTCCACCAGGTCATCGGTGGAATATTCCCCTGAATAGCATCCAAAGTAGCTATGCTGGAAAAGGGTCCGATGGCGGTGGCCCGGTACGTTTTCGTCATGATTCCGAGCTTTACAAAATCGCCTGTCACCAGGCCCCGTTTGAGCACTTCAGTTACCACTTCCTCACCTGTATTCCAGTCTTCAAACCGTACATTGGAAAACGTATTCGATACATTTGAAGTCGTTGTTCCGGCTCCAAAATTGTTCCATCGGCCGATGATACTATCCCCTAAAAAACCTGCGTGACCCTTGGCGCTGTATTCATGAATTATGGCATTTTTGATTTCTCCATTGGCGACTACATAAGATCCGATTGTGGAGCCTGGATAAATTTCAGCTCCCATCTTCACCACTGCACCAGATAAAATGGCCACAGGTCCCATAATTCGCGCACCAGGAAGTATGGTGGCTTTTTTATCAACGATGACCGGACCTTGCTGTTCATCGATTATTACGTTTTTGGTCAGGTCTCGATGGTCCGGGGTTCCGGTCTCACCATCCCGACGGATTTGGTCAGCGTTGTGGTCGATCAAATACTGAAGTGAAGTAATCCGATCAAGGGGCGCGCTCCACTCCACTATTTCATACGATAATTTCCAATTTTGAATTGGGTACGCAAAATCCAAAATGTTATCGGATTCCCGAAGACAGATAGCCACTAAAAGGTCTTCTTGAACCAGTGCCTGTCCCGGCAGGAGTGCATAAAACGCATCAACGAGAGTAGGGTCAGGCATGACCGTGGGTTCGACCCAAATCTGATGATCGAAAATGTGCTGTTTTCCGATTCGACGCCAACGATCACCCAAAGACATCGCCCCGAAGAGGACATTTTCCAAATCCATGGTCAAGGTGAGGGGATAAAAATCTTTCGTCAAAAAGGGTAAAAAATGCATGACTGGAATTAGTGGTTTTTGCTTTACAAAATGGAAATTAATCTTTTTTTCATTAGGAACGGTATTTGCATACACATTATCGTTTATCCCGTGGAAGCGACACGTTTTTATAAACCACACAATCTTAATATGCCACACAGAAAAAGATGGGGTATCATCGGGCCCGGTAAAATTGCCCGGAAATTTGCCCATGATCTTCGTTTTTCCAAATCGGGTTATTTATACGCTACCGCCAGTCTCAACCCTTCTCGTCTCGAAAAGTTTCAACAGGATTATCCGGCCGATCAGCGGTACGACCGGTACGAAGACTTACTGTCAGACCCTATGGTGGATATCGTTTATATTGCCACACCTCATAGCCATCATTATCCATGGATTTTGAAATGCCTTGATCATGGAAAGCACGTTTTATGTGAGAAACCGTTGTGCATTAATGCCAATCAGGTACGAGCGATAATGAAAAAACAGGAAGAAACCGGACTTTTTGTGATGGAGGCACTTTGGACCCGTTTCTTACCTGCATATATACAGTTGCGAAATGAATTAAAGGATTCCACAGTCCAATCCCTGAGCGCCGATTTTTGTTACCATTCTCCGCGGGGCGTTGTTCCCAGGGTTTATGAACCTGCTCTGGCGGGGGGATCCTTGCTCGACATTGGAATATACCCCCTGTTTCTGGCACTTGATATCATGGGTCCACCACGAAACTTCCAGGTTTCAGGATGGGTTGATCAGGGCGTGGATGTGAGAATGGCCGCGAATCTCCTCTACGATAAAGGACGCTCCGCATTGTTGTATTCGGATGTCCAGTCCGCCACTCGCATGGATGCTGTGATCCGGATGGAAGATCGGGTTTATGTCATTCCGCATCAATGGCACCGTATGGACCATTTCCTGATGATTCAGGATAATGTAACCACCCGCTATGATGCCCCCAGAGTGGGATGGGGATATTATCATGAAATCGAGCATGTCCACGAATGTTTGCTTAAATCATGGCCCCAAAGCCCGTTATACCCCCTGACTAAAACCCTGGAATTGACGGGTTATATGGATTCGTTTCGTCGACAACTTGAGTTAAAGTACCCCGACGCTATTGAAAAAATTTAAACTCATGGAATCAAAAAATATACATTTGAAACCTTCATATATGTCTTTCGTAAAAAGTGTTGGTTAATCATTCTCAGAGCTTCACATATTGTAAAACCGCCCATTCATACATATTAATATACCGTTTCATATACAAATTTTCCCGTATTACATATAGCAGTTGATCCCTATATCTTAAGACAGACCTCAAAACGGATTTTGGTATAGTATTTGAGATTGATAGGGGGAATATATTCTCTATGTATGAAAAAGTTTTACGGTATACCCATTTTCATAGCTATTTTGGTATTCCTGGGACTCCAGGTCAGCGCTCAGGATATTCATCTGACGCAGTACGACCACAGTTTCAGGCTTATCAATCCTGCTTTGACAGGCTTGTTTGACGGCGAGCACCGCATTGAAGGTAATTTTCGGCGGCAATGGAAACAGGTGCCGGTAGATTACGTCACCTTCTCCGGATCCTACGATGCCAATATCCAACCTCGAAATTCGGACAACAGTTTGTTTGGATACGGACTGGCTCTTAATTACGACAGAGCTGGATACTCCAAACTCAGTTTGCTGGATATCAATCTCCTTGGAAGTTATTCCCATTTTCTCAATCCCCACAATGTGTTGACTGTCGGTCTTTCCGCCGGATTCAACCAACGGTCTTTCCGGGAAGATGACCTGACCTGGGATCAACAATACCAAAATGGCCAGTTCAACGATGGCTTACCCTCGGGAGAGAATCTGGCAAATATGAACAATACGTTTTTCAACCTGGGTGGAGGTGTAAATTACCGTTTCCAGAACGAGAAAAATCAACTCAACATCGGAGGGGGATTTTTTAATCTGCTCAAACCCAATCAAAACTTTTTCGAAAATACGGACGAGATCCGACTGCCCATTCGCAGTTCAGTGTATGTCGATTACTGGTTATCGCTTGGAAATCGTGTTCGATGGAATCTGACGGGTAATGCCCAATGGCAAGGTCCTTACGAAGAACAAAATATGGGGACCAAATTTGAGTTTCAGCTCATTGAAAAGCGCGGTAGTGATTTTTACCTGAGTCTGGGAAGCTATTTCCGGATGAGCAATCGCTGGGATGCCGTGTCTCCATATATCGGTGCCCGTCTCAATACCCTGGATGTCGGTTTTAGTTATGACATCAACGTATCGCGGTTCAATGTAGCAACAGCCAATAGGGGAGGCCCTGAGGTGTGGGTCAGGTACATCATCAAGGATGTGGACAAGATACAAGATTTCAAAACCTGTAGAATTTATTAAAGGTATGAGATTTATGAAGACAGCTCGATATATTTTCATTGCCCTCCTTGCTTTGATTACTGCCTCACAGGCTGTAGGCCAAACCAAACAGGCATTTATCAATGCAGCTGAAGAGGCCTTTGAAGAAAAGAATTTCTATGCAGCTTTGAAATATTATACCGAAGTGCTCGAATTTAACAACCCCAGCGCTTATGAATATTTTAAAGCCGCAGAAGCCGCGCGGCATTTTTTTGCGTTTGAAACCGCTTTGGAATACTACAAGGAAGCGTATGACCGGAAAAGTGAGGATGATTTACCTCTCACTTCCTTTTATATTGCTGAAATGGCCTTTCAGGTTGGCAATTATGAAGAAGCCACGCAATATTATAATACCTATCTCCGGGAAAACCCCGATGAGGATAATTTTTATACCCAAACCGCGACCAACAAAATCGAATCCATAGAATGGGCGGAACAAAACGAAGAGCCACCCTTTATTTCCCAAATTGAAAAAATGGGGGATTCGATTAACACTTTTCAATCCGAATTTGCTCCGATCAAATTGGGTGAAGACCTGATTTTTTCGGCGCTTAGGTACCCCAACGATGATCAGGCCGAAAAACCTGTAGGGGTTGTCCTGAATAATCGGCAGGATTCCATCTTTAGTTTTATCGGTGAAGATGACTCGGTCTATTACCAGGCACATTACGCTGTAAATACGGACAGTTCCAGAGTGTACTATACGATCTGTTCATACGTCACAGGGGAAGTGACCCGATGCGATCTGTATTACAGCGGCGCAGTAGAAGGTAGTTGGTCATCGCCGGTTTATATTTCAGAATTAAATGATACTTCCTATAGCAATACCTCCCCGGCATACGGAACAGGACCGAATGGTGAATCGGAAGGGTTGTATTTCGCTTCCAACCGGGTGGGAGGACGCGGCGGATACGATATATATTATAGCAGATGGGATGGTTCTGGATTTGAGGAGCCTCAGAATCTGTATAATATTAACACGCCCCTCGATGAATTGGCTCCCTTTTATCACAAGTCGAGTAATACGTTGTTTTTTAGTTCTGAGGGATATTCCGGCTATGGTGGTCTCGATATGTTCCAGGTTTTCTTACCCATTACCTCTGATTCCAGGGTAGAGAACCTGGGTACACCTCTCAATTCGAGTTTTGACGATATTTATTTCTTCTGGGAGGATAATATGAAGGATGCGTATTTTGCCTCCAACCGAAATACGTCCTACAAACTGGACACCACACTCAATGCCTGTTGTTTTGATATTTATAAAGCGGATCTTGAACCCCGTAAACTGGTGGTACAGGTTCTCGTCTTCAATAAACTCAACGGTGAGCCCATTCTCGGTTCCCATCTGGAAGTCTTCCGGGGTGACAACCTGCTTATGGAAGAAACCAATGAGGAGTCCAACGAATACATCGTTGACCTCCTTCGCGGAACGTATAAGTTGAAGGCCGGAAAAGAGGGCTATTTACCCGATTCTACCATTTTGGATATGAATCAATACTCGGGCCAGGATACCATTGTAAAACGACTTTTCCTGACTCCAAAGGAATTGACTCTGGAATTGCTGACGTTTGATGCGATTACCAGAGAACCCGTGAACGGACCTACGATTTCGGTGTCGGATGTCAATGATCCCAATAGAGAAAATATTTATCAGCTCAATAACCTGACCAATTCACTTGTCCTGCCGATTGAACGTGATTTTGAATATGCGATCAATGTTCAGAAAAGAGGGTATGAACAAGAGGATTTGGTCGTCAATGGAGCGGATTACCCCAATGAGCTTCGGATTGTCAAAAAGATCTATCTGCGACGTGGCAACCTGGAGTCTTACCTGGTACTGCCATTGTACTTTGATAATGATTTTCCGGATCCCAAAACCTGGAGGACGACTTCGACCAAGACTTATTTAGAGACCTATCCTCCTTATTACTCCAGGAAAAATGAATTTAAAGAATTGTATTCCGAACCCCTGATCGGCCAAAGTAAAGAAGTGGCTGAAACGGATGTAGTGAACTTTTTCGATAATGAAGTTCTCGCAGGAAAACAGGATTTGGAGCGATTCCTCGAACAGCTCGAAACAGAGTTGGCCAAAGGCGAAAAGATTACGCTGGTGGTCAGCGGCTTTGCGAGCCCCAAATACCTCCGCGATTACAATCTTAATTTGAGTAAACGCCGGATCAATACGCTTCGAAAACAGCTTCAGGAATACGACGATGGCCTATTTGCACAATACTTAACCAGTGGTGCGCTGGACATCGAAGGACAGGCCTATGGTTCTGATTCCGCGCCTGAGACAGTAAGTGATAGTCAGGAAGACGTCCGCAGTTCAGTTTTTAGTCCGGCTGCATCGCGTGAACGTCGAATTGAAATAGTAGATATCATCAGAAAATAATACGAGCAGATCACCATGAAATACATACGATACCAACATATTCAGAAATCCATCCTGGCAGCGTTCCTCCTGATGCTGGGATCCATCGCGTATTCGATCCCATTTACGGGTGGGGATCTGAGCTATAAAAGAATCAAAACCGGTTTATATGAATTTACCCTGGTTTTGGAAAGAGACTGCGGTCGATATTCGCCCAATTTTGATTTTGAGGAATTCGTGACCATAGGTGCTTTTAACCTACAGAACGAATTAATCGGTGAATGTGGGGAGAATGGGAAAATCAAACTGACCCTTCAATCCATAAACAAAAAACACAATAACCTCATGTCGGCCTGTATTGATGCAGACATGGAAGAATGTCGTGAAATTGCCATTTACAAAGGGAGGGCGAATGTTCCGATATCTGCATATGGGTACCAGTTTGTTTATTCTGAATGTTGCCGGCCCGATAATATTGCTAATATCCTCGATCCATCAAATACCGGGTTTACGCTGATTTCCACGATGACTCTCAACGGGTATCTTTGGTATACCAGTACTCCGGTCTTTACCAATGACGACCCCTTGTATAGCTGTATTGGAGAAGAGAATACCTACAATCCCGGTGTGGTTGTAAAAAATCATGAAGAATACCGATTTTCGTTGTGCAGACCTTTTGATGGTCAGGCCCCGCTGAACCCTTCCTTATTACCTGCTCCTCCTCCGTATGATCACGTGGGCTATCGGCCAGGCTTCTCGGCTCAGGCACCCCTGGGAGAAGACGGTGAAATTTCGATCGACCCCAATACCGGAGTGATCACCTATACGGGTACCAAAGCTGGCTCGTATACTATTGCCATTTGCGTGGACCAGTATAAAAAAGGGCATCTGGTGGGCACCAATATCCACGAAATCCAAATCAATTTTACGGAATGTGAAGGAGGAACGCTCAAAGCGGATTTTGATTATACCGTAGATTTCTGTAATCCGGGCCGTGTGGAGTTCCAAAACCTGAGCATGGGGGCTGATGCTTTTGAATGGACATTTTATACGGATGAAAATACCAGTTCTACTTCGACCAATTCCAATCCTGTCATGACCTTCCCCAGTCCGGGGAGTTACCTGGTGGAGCTCGCCATAGCGAACGAAGAAGGTTGTGTGGATACTGCCCGTAAAGTAGTTGAAGTATATGATTTTGAAGAAGATATCCAGATATTGAATTTTGGGAATTGCGAATCATTGAACCAGGAGCTTTCCCTCAACAAAGAGGTCCGAAATTATGATATCACCTGGTTCCTGATCGGTGGGGGTGGAGAAACCCAGATCGGTTCAGGTTCGGAAATTAATTACACCTTCCCGGAAGCTGGTGTGTATGAAATTCGGGTGGAGGCCGAGTACGATGGTTGCCAGGTGTCCGCTACCCGGGCTATCGACGTTCGGCTTGGAGTGACCCCATTGATGGATACCATCATCCTTTGTAGTCCAGACATTGTATCCCTCAATCCCAATGCTTTTGATCGATATGAATACGAATGGTTGATCGATTCTCTGGTAGAAGATATAAACGACCCTAACCCCAGGGTTTTTGTTTCTGAAACGACCCTTTTCCCGGTTGCCATCACCGACACCGAAGATCCGACTTGTACGGGAGAGGGCTTTGTATTGGTGACTGTAGGGGAGAGCCTGGTCGCAGAATTCCAGGCGGTACAGGATTTATGTGCTGAAGAATATATCGTGGAATTTTCCCCCGTCACGGAAGGAATTAGCAATGTACACTGGACTTTCGTGATCGGAAATGAAACGATTGAGTCCGATGATCAATCCCCGGTGATTACCTTCCCTGTGCCGGGCTTCTACACGGTGACGCTGGCAGGTGATACCGATTCAGGGTGCTCTGCCATCGGGTCAAGAATCATTGAAGTGATTGATCCGGCAGGGGGATTAGGCATACTCAACTTTGGGAATTGCCTGGATTATGAGCAAGCTCTGAAACTCGATAAACCAATCGAGGGCTATGAGGTGACCTGGTACCTGATCGATGGTGAAAGCCAGACCCAGATCGGTTCCGGGAATGAGATCACCTATGATTTTGGCGCTGAAGGATCGTATAGAGTTCGGGCCGAAATTAGTAATGAAGAATGTACCATTATCGCTGAAGACGTATTGGTCGTGGAACTCGGAGTGAGCGTACCCCGTGATACGATTGACCTTTGTATTGGTGGAAATATTCAGCTCAATCCGGTTTCGTATGAAGGTTATTCATACCGCTGGCTGAATTCTGACCTGATAACAGACGTTGACAACCCTAGTCCGGTCGTCGAAGTGGAGGAGACCACTCGCTTTGAGGTGGTCGTCACCGATCGAAATGACCCCACCTGTGTAGATACAGGATTTGTACTGGTTCGCATCGATGAATTACAACTGGCCGAATATTCTGCTACGCAGGATCTGTGTGCGGAGGATTTGACCGTTCATTTTGCCCCGGCTGCCCAGGGTGTAGTGGAGACTCGTTGGGTCTTCTTCATCGGCGGAGAAGAAATCGAGAGCTCTGAAAAGAATCCCGTCATAACCTTCCCGGCTACTGGATTTTATGAGGTACAGCTGACCGTGGTGACCTCCCTGGGCTGTGAAGAGACATTCTCGAGAATGGTGGAAGTTTTTGACCCCCAAACCGATTTAAGCATTCACAATTTTGGGAATTGTATCAATTACGAGCAGGCCCTAAAGGTGAATAAAAACATTGAAGGATATGAAATTACCTGGTTCCT
Organism: uncultured Bacteroidota bacterium; assembly: GCA_937952445.1. GTDB lineage: Bacteria > Bacteroidota > Bacteroidia > Chitinophagales > Saprospiraceae > Membranihabitans. The sequence continues at coordinate 9,572 of CALGAA010000115.1, forward strand.
GGTCGACGGAGAATCCGTTACCGAGATCGGGAACGGGGCACAGATCACCTATGATTTTGGTGCTGAAGGGATTTATACAGTCCGTGCAGAAATCAGTAACCCGGAATGTACCATCGTGATAGAAAACGACCTGGATGTAAATCTGGGAATTACTGTTCCACGAGATACGATCGACCTTTGTGTCGGTGGGAATGTTCACCTCAATCCTGTAGCGTACGATGGATATAGTTACCAGTGGCTCAATAGTGAATTGATTGAAGACGTCACTGATCCCAGTCCTATGGTAAATGTAACAGAGACTACGCTTTTTGAAGTGGTGGTGACAGATCGAAATGATGAGGCCTGCGTTGATACTGGCTTCGTACTGGTCAGAATAAATGAAATGGGAATTGCTGATTTCGTGGCGGTTCAGGATTTATGTGCTGAGGGTTATGTGGTCAATTTCCGTCCCCTTTCTCCCGATGTAGTTGATGTGACCTGGACCTTAATGATCGGAGGTGATCCCGTACAAAGTAACGAATTGAATCCGTCAATCGATTTTGGGGCAAAAGGGTACTATGAAGTTTCCCTTTCGGCTGTGACAGCAGCAGGGTGTGTGGATACCGTGACCCGTTTGATTGAAGTGTTCGATCCGGTTACTGATTTGGGAATTGTCAATTTTGGAAATTGCGAGAACTATGAACAAGTCCTCACCTTAAACAAAAACATCGAAGGATACGAAGTGACCTGGACCTTGATTGAGGGCGACACGGAAACCGCAATGGGTGAAGGGCAGCAAATAACGTATGATTTTGGATCTGAAGGAAATTATACCGTACGAGCTGTCATCAGTAATGAGGATTGCACCATTGAAATTACCAATGTACTGGATGTGCAACTGGGAGTAACCGTACCCCGGGATACCATCGATCTATGTGTGGGCGGGAATATCCAACTCAATCCAGTGTCTTATGATGGATATACATACCAATGGCTCAATAGTGATCTGATCGGGGATGTCAACGACCCCAGTCCCGTAGTCAATGTGACAGGGACCACACGCTTTGAAGTCGTTGTGACGGATACTGCTGATGCATCATGTGTGGATACTGGTTTTGTATGGGTTCGGATTAATGAACTCCCGATCGCAGATTTTCATGCGGTGTATGATATTTGTAGCGTGGATAAGACCGTTGAATTCCGTCCGGTCCACGATGATCTTGTGGTGACACAATGGTTCTTTGATGGAGATGATCCTTCGCAAACGAGTTCCTCCGGTAATCCTGTTCATACGTATGAAGCGTTTGGATCCTATGAAGTTACTCTGATTGCTGAATCGGCACAGGGGTGTACGGATACCCTCACCAAAACGATCGAGGTGAATGACCTGTTCTCGTTTCTCAATTTTACCACATATGGCGATTGCGAGGGACTGGATTATACTTTCGAGCTCAACGATCCTGCTATTGGTTACGAGGTCAATTGGTTCCTCGATGATGCAGGAGAATTGACTTCCATTGGTCAGGGTGTGTCGGTCGATTACACATTTGACGCACCGGGCTTATACGATATACGGGTGGAATTGGCCAATGATGAATGTGCCCGGTCTTTTGTACGAAGGCTCAATGTCACAGATGGCATCGAAGCTCCGGACACGACCATAGTGGTATGTGAACCGGGATTGATCGCATTGAATCCTTTCGGACGAAATGACCTGACGTACACCTGGACCCCTGCAGATATTTTGGATGATGCGAACAGTTACAATCCGGTGGCGACCATATCGGAAAGCACTACATTCAATGTAACGGTAGAACTCGAAGATGGAGATCAGGTGTGCAGCGCGACGGGGCAGGTAGAAGTAATACTTCATGCCACCGCCGATTCTATTCCATTTGACACGACAACCCTTACTATTTGTGAAGGGGATTTGGTCTTCCTTAATGATGGAGGTGATTCGACGTATACTTACTACTGGCAGCCGGAGTCTTTCTTTGAAGATGCCCGGGCTGTAAATCCATCAACGAGATTGTACACTTCACAGGAATTTACGGTGACCATAACAGATCCGGAAAACGGATGTTCCATGACATTCCGTAAAAAAGTGAACGTCCTTCCACTGGATGATGTGATCGACATCGATTATACTTTTGTATGCGGTGAATCGGTCGCCACGATAATGGCATTGGATATCCCGGCGGATGCCAGCATTGAATGGACTTATCAGGATTCGATCATTTCGACTGAACCATCCTTTGATTTCGATTTCGGTGGTTTTGGAACCTTTGAAGTGACAGCCAGATTGACCGGATCCGGATGTGCGGAAAGTTCGGCATTGATCACACTGATCAGCCCTGACGTTCCATTGTTCCTGGATACCGTATATCTGTGCGAACCGGATAGTCTGGTTCTGAATCCGGACGGAGATTCCAATTTAATCTATACCTGGATCGGACCGAATCTGGAATCCAATAATGTTCCGAGCCCTACGGCTTTCGTCGAGCAAAACAGTATTTATAGTGCGATTATTCAGCATCCTAAAGATACGACCTGTCAAACTTCAGGTCGGGTATATGTCTTTTTGGAAACCGACTCCGATATTATTGTTGCTGATCAAACCGAGTTTTGTATGGGCGACACCGCAAGGTTATCGATCAGCGATGGAGGTGAACCGATGAATGTCACGTGGACTGACCCGGATGGGGAGGTCATTGGGGTAGATCCCTCGATAGAATTTTTATTTGAAAAAATGGGCGCGTACTCAGTCATAGCTGAAATTCGAGGTTGCATCTTTATGGATACGATAGAGCTTACCTTCCGGAACGTGGAAATCGTAGCTTCCAAATCCGAAGGAATTTGTCCGGGAGATGAAGTTTCGCTCGAGATCCAATTCAACACGGAAGAAGCATACGACAGTATCGTCTGGGAACCTGCCAATGTAATGGTCTCCGGATCCAATCCGGCACAAGCCACGTACATCGTAGATAGCAATTCGATCGTGACAGCTTTTGTGTATTTCTCCGATGGATGTTTGAGTATGGATACGATTATGTTGCGTACGCCCGCCGATTTGGAGGATTTGACCATCACCACCGACCGGGATACGGTTATTCGAGGGCAAAAAGCAACACTTACCGCAAGTAATACCGGACTGACATCGTACCGCTGGGAGCCGGCTGAGTATGTCGATTTCCCCAACCAGGCCCAAACAGAGGTGATTCCCGAAACTACGACCACCTTCACCCTGACAGCGGAGGATGAGAACGGGTGCCAGATCCAGCGGTCTATCACCATCGTGGTTCTTAATCCACAATGTGAACCACCGTATATTTTCGTGCCTCGTGCATTTTCGCCCAACGGGGATGGGGTGAATGACATCCTGTACGTCAGAGGAGAAAGCATTGATGTGGTCGAATTTATCGTCTACGACCGATGGGGTGCAAAGATGTTTGAGACCAATAACCTCAATCAGGGCTGGGACGGAACCTTCCAGGGCAAACAGTTACCTCCCGACGTGTATGGATATTATCTATATGTAGAATGTATCGGCGGGGACACCTATACCGAAAAAGGAAACGTAACGATTATACGCTAGTGTTATTTTAACTAGGACTATGCA
>CALGAA010000116.1 GCA_937952445.1 uncultured Bacteroidota bacterium
ACTGCCAGGATTAAAGTTCCCCCTCTGCATCAGCGCGGGGCGAAAAAAATCCGTCAGATGTGTCTCGAATTTATTGATTGGTTACCATACCATCCTGGCCGTCACACTTCTTAATATCGATATGAACAGAAAAAGGGTTGGTTCACTGTAGGACTGGGAGTAAGGAGATGGGTTCAATCGTTTTGGGGATAAAACGAAGGAATATTTGTTGAGATTGTAGTACCTTGGAGGTAATCTTCAATGATTCTCATCATGAAATTAATATCAAAAGCAACTATCCAAATCCAAAAACCCCTCGAGGTCGTTTTTGAAGCCATCGTCGATCCAGAACAAATGACGAATTACTTTATTTCTGAAAGTAGTGGACGATTGGAAACCGGTCAGGAAGTGGTCTGGAAATTTCCCGAATTTCCGGAAGAAATTCCCATTACCCAGATTCAGGTTGAAGAAAAACGTGTCATAACGTTCGTTTGGGATCCGGAAACGAGGGTTCGAGTCGACCTGGAACCAAAACCCGATAAAAGCACGGTTGTTCGCGTGACCGAGGTGGGGAAATCTGTGAATGCGGATAACATCAATTGGGTCGTGGGAAACACGGAAGGATGGGCTAATTTTTTGGCTTGCTTGAAGGCGTGGCTGGAGTATGAAATAAACCTACGCAAAGGTGCATTTGATTTCATGCAGTAAGTCTAGATAGGATTGAGCCTGCATAATTTTCATTTTTTGATCGTAAGTGCGATCAATTTTATTGTATGCTTGAATCTGCTCATGGAGGATGAACCGCCAGGTATTTTGCATCGAAATACTTAAAGTGATCCATCCAATCAAATTGCGGATCTGTTTAGGTTTTTTTTATTAGAAATATTAATCCACCAATTGGTTATCTTTGGGATTGTGAAAGACAGGTTCAAAATATGGTTTATCGCATTTTTGATTGCGATTTATGGTCACGCCGTGGGTGTCGTTACCTATTCAGCCCTCTTTTCCGATGAATTAAATATTCAACCAACTACTGACCGGAGCATTTATACGGATTTCTCCGTTAAGAATTGCTTTGTCCATTCCCAAACTCAAAATTCATTTAATCCATTTTGGAGTTTCAAATCCTCGGTCGTACAGAACATTGACTGGGGAATGTGGGCCATAGTGGTTGCAGCAGATCTTATCATCAGAACGGCCTTTTCGCACTATAAATTAATATCGGGAGAAATTTCATGGAATTGCCGTAAATCCTTGCTGATTTTCCCATTTCACACTTTCTGGTAATTCTTCATCTGATTCTTAACCCAGCCCTGGTTTGCTGGGCTTTTTTTGAGTATGAATCGCTTCGTCCCATGACGTTGCGGAATCTTTAAATTGATTAAATCTGAATCAGAAATGGATGTCGGAAGTTTTGCCCTTGGGGCGATATTAGTGGCATTGTGTATTGCTCCTTTTGTTGCAATACATTATCACAAACGAAAATTAAATTCGGCTTTGCTCGATGTGATTAAAGAAGAAGCAGCCAGCCGTCATTGTCAAATAAGCAGATTCGAGTTTTGCGGGGATTTTGTGTTGGGATTAGACGATGAAAAGAATACGCTTTTCTTTCACAAAGATACCAAAGACGAAACCATAACGGAATTTGTTGATCTACATAATATTAAAAGTTGTAAACCAGAGAAAAAAGTTCGTTCGATAAACGTAAACAATCAACGAAGTCAGATTATCGAGCGATTGGATCTCGTATTTATTCCGAAAAATGGCGATGATCCCATTGTTCGGTTTGAATTGTACGACGAATCTACCGGTGGCCAGTTGAGTGGCGAACTCCAATTTTTGGAGGAGTGGGCTGAAAAAATTCAGGATCGGCTTGCTCAACTGAAGTAATCTAATAAAAGCCCTGCGAAATTTTTGCAGGGCTTTTTTACTTGAGATTAGTGGTCTTACTGAAGAGATGAAATGGGAGAGATAGGTGCCGACATACTGTTCAAATCAATATTGAATCTAGACCAGGGAATCCATCCGATCGATAAGCCCATGTGGTCTCCATACAGGGTCTCATCCATATTTTGCTATGATGACAAAATTCTTATCACCGCCTGCATAAACGGGGAAATTTAAATTCCGGCTATTTTTTATGAATAAATGATAAAAGAAATATTGTTTATAACCCTTTGTAAATCAATGTAGTATTTATTTACAAACGTTTACAAACGGTTACAAACGTTAGTACCCGTTTAATCTTCGCTTTGGATTTGGACCTGACCTTACCTTGCAACCATTGAATCACACATTAAATTGATACGTTATGAGAAATGTAAGAAATCAGGTACAGATCATCGGAAGATTAGGATCCGATATTGAATTGAAAACGACTCCAAATGACAGCAAAGTCGTGAACGTCAGCGTTGCTGTGAACAGGTATTATACCAACGGAATCGGACAAAAAGTGGAAAGCACAGATTGGTTTCGGGTTGTCGCCTGGGGCTTTGTGGCTGAGAATATGGAGAAAATTTTGCACAAAGGTGATGAGATTATGATCCAGGGTCGACTGTCGACAGGTAGCTATGAGGACAAGAACAAAGTTACCCATTATACTACAGAAATTGTCGCCGAACAGTTTCTATTCATTTCTTCTCCCAAGCGGGTCTCCGAGGCTGTGAAAGCGGCGTCTTGACTAGAGGTGAACGATCGGTGGATTAGGAAACTGGTGAGGAAATTCAGAGACTTGGTTTGGCGATTGAATTCTTTGTAGTAGAACGTGGGTTACTCCCTTGAAGTCGGCTCTCTTACGATGAATAATGATCATAGTGGGCCGGCTTTCTTTTCTTTGTTTGTTCGCATTTTTGCTACTATTTGGAAATGTTCCTGAAGTGAAATCCGGACCTCCCCGCCATATTTGTATATCTAAAATATACACAAGTATAGTCATAGACGGGTGAGTCGTCGGATTAGATCAACATACACTGGAAACAAGGCTATCAAACTTTCTTGATTGGCCAGCTCAAAATCCTCAAATTCAAATCCAGGAGACACTGTGCATCCGACCAATGCATAGGCGTTTTTTGCAGGTATTTCTGCCGCAAACCAATGTCCTGTTGGGACGACGACCTGCGGATGTTGACCAGACAACACATCCCGGCCGATAATCGTCTCCTGATATTTTCCTTCAGGGGAAATGACGTGTAAACGAATGGGTGAACCGTCATAGAAATGCCAAATTTCGTCTTGTTGAATACGGTGAAACGCGGAAAAGCTGGATGATGTCAGCATGAAGTATATGCATGTACTGTATGTTCGGGTTCCATCAAAATTTTCAGGGAGACAATTTGAAGAGATTGACCCCTGACTTTTATAGGTCTGCTTGTAATAACCGCCCTCCGGGTGAGGTTCCAGACCGAGTTTTTCTATGATTTTTTTTACGTCATTCATTTTGGGAAATTATAAAAATTTTGGTTTTACTGCAATGAAGAACCCCCAATTAATCCCCGGGTGGATTAAATAAGATATTTAGGTATGTATGCACCCCTCTGGGGTGTCGGGTAAAATGTAGAGCACACGAAGTAACCGACCATGCGTCTGATGTTTACCACTATTTTGTTATATTACAGCACCAGAAACGGGCATGTGTTGGATTTGCCAGTCATGTGGTAGTTCAACAAGATTAGATTTTTTCCCGATGAACCGGTCTCGAAGATCAATTCACGAGGTCTGAGATTGAAAAGCTTATTGATCCCATAGTGAAATCTGGAAATTTTAAGTGATCAGAATCAAAATGTAAATGGGTAAGACCGCCTCAATTTCGCACCACATAACCTACCATATTAAATATGACAAAATTGGACCGTAGAAAATTTATTCAAATCACCGCTGCAGCCGGAGCATCGACCATCGCCTGGCCTGCACTTATCCAACGGGCCCTCGCCGTTCAGGCCAACAACGCCAAAGGGTCCATCGAAGATGTTGAGCATATCGTGATTCTCATGCAGGAAAACAGATCGTTTGATCATTATTTTGGATCTATGCGTGGTGTTCGTGGTTTTGGTGACCGATTTCCGATTCCTTTGGAAAGCGGAGAACGTGTATTCCATCAGTCAGATGGTGAAAACATTGTGCCGCCCTACCACGCCGACAAGAATTCAACCAACGCCGGGTTTATTAAAGGTACACCGCATAATTTCCCGGATATGCAGGCTGCGTGGAATCAGGGTAAATACGGATACTGGCCTCTGTTCAAGACCCCTTATTCGATGGCGTACTATACCAGGCAGGAAATTCCATTTCA
>CALGAA010000117.1 GCA_937952445.1 uncultured Bacteroidota bacterium
AAAAAAGTAACAAAGACCATTTTATTTTTCACATGTAGCATCTACAAGGTCATTTTTAGGAACTTGAGATAGATTAAGAACCAAAGAACGGACTTTGCAATTTTACATCGTATCCCCCACCCCGGTGAATGTGCACTTCTTTTACTTTTTGACTACCCGCGATGCGTCGAATCCTCGATCAACCTTGTCCGAAGCGATTCCAATTTCAATTTGCGGGGCTTTTGGCGGCTGGTATATTCCCAGCGCAACAACAACCAGGAAAGGACAAAGGCTGCGATAATGCTCATCCATTTCCAAATCGGCATAGGATTCTGCGACAAATTCAACAAAACAAGGGATGTGGACGGCAGACCAAACCACCAGATCATGCTCCTCGAACGTTTTACTTCATAGTCGACGTTGGCGATGGCATGATCCAAATCGCCCAGGATGGTCCGGTCAAATTTTGATTCATCCCGTTTTCTGCTCATCCGACTAAGCCAGACATATGCCGTGCAACCAAGCATAGCACCGACGATCAGATAATCATAGACATTGGAATTTTGACCCACTATCGACAGATAACTGTACATAATAGCCGTACCCAAAAATATCAACATCAGTCCAATATCATTGGTGTTGGCAAAGCGGGCGGTTTGGTTTTTCCGGGCTGTGATGCTTCGATGAAGCGCGTCCTGATCGATGGTGTACAACGGTACATCGTCCTGTGTGTCCCATATTCGCATCATTTTTTCAAATTCCATAATCTGTCCAATTTTCCGATTGATGAATCAAATGTTTCTTTATCCGATGAATCTTAACCCCTACGTTGGTTTCAGAAATTCCCAACATATCCGCCATCTCCTGATAACTGAATCCATCCAGCATTAGAAGGCATAAAGAGCGATCAATTGGATAGAGTTTTCTTATTTCCCGGTACAACCAATCCAGACGCTCATCGGCATTATGGGTCGTTCGTTGGAGAAGTTGTGGAGAATTTTCGAATGACTTCCGTCCCTTCTGGTGTTTTTGTTCTGCACGGTTCCATTTGAGGGCTGTATTGAGGGCGACGCGGTAAATCCAGGTGCTGGCTTTTGATTCTTTCCTAAAATGGGGAACGGAGCGCCACACCTGGAGGGCAATTTCCTGAAATAAATCATCCTGATCCTGCGGAGTAAAGGTATAAGACCGAATGACTTTAAAGAGATGAGCCTGATGTTGATCCATCCAGCAATTAAAAATTCGTTCCCGTTCTTTCGCTGTCATGAAGCGCTTAATTTTATAATTTGGTGCACTGTGCACCAGTCACTATCCTGCACCTTTTTCCACCGGAAGCCCAAATAAAATCCAGCCCCGGATTCCGGCCCGCATCACCCTGACATTGGTATACCCCATATTTTTCGCTCTGAAAGCGGCTTTGGGAGCCTTTCGACACATCGGATTTGAGCAATAGAAAACGAGTAGCTTTGATTTATCGGCAGGTAAGTCGGTTTTTGAAAAACGATCAGGATCCAGATTCAACGCGCCGGGGACCCGTGTTTTCATCCAACTCTGGCGGCTATTGACATCAAGGATGACGACGTCTGATCTTGCCATCATTCTATTTAATTCCCCGGGCGAGATGATTTCTTTTTTCCGTTTTCCAGGTAGTACATCGATGAGTTTCATAATCGTGATATTTATATTTTGGGATCCGATTGCATTTGAATCTACCTTGTTAGTACCCGGTAAGATCATTTTTCTTACAAGAAGTGCTGATTTTTTATTTGGGGGCTGATCAGAATTCAGAAATTAATTCCTGGGGTTTTAGGACTTTGACCCGTTTCCTCATGTATATTTCTGCTGCTCCCAAAGGATAATGAAATTATTACCAGGACTATGTTTTAGGAACAAACGATCTCCCCGGGGTCAAATCCGGATTATATTGTTATTAATTCCAATTCTTTATGAGATATCTTGATTGAACCCTAATTTATCAGTTGGTATTTTAATTCCGGAAATATACCAGCGCGTGAAGGTGCCCGGGACCTAATTTGCTTTTTTCATTACCGGGAGTCCAATAAAAAAGGGCACTATCCCACCTTCCTTATCTCATGAATCCGGCCATCTTCCATATACGCAATCCGGTCACATCCCTCCGCAAAAGCCTTTTCATGGGTCACCACCAGAATAGTCTGATTTAATGTCTGTTGCAGGTTGCGAAACAAGGCGAGTATTTGCTGACTGTTTTCGGTATCCAAATTCCCCGTCGGTTCATCAGCTAAAAGAAAGGTCGGATCGTTCATCAAAGCCCGGGCAATGGCTACGCGTTGCTGTTCGCCACCGGACAACTCCCGCGGGTAATGTTCCAATCGGTCCTCCAGTCCCATAAAACTCAGAAGCTCGATGCTTTTATCGCGGATTTGCTTCTTGTTCATCCGACCATCAATCAAGGCGGGAATAGTTACATTCTCCTGTGCGGTAAATTCATCCAGCAGATGATGAAACTGAAAAACGAACCCCAGGTTTTGATTTCTAAACCGGGCAAGCTCCTTCTCGGATCCCTTCCACACATCCTGTCCCTCGTACAAAATTGTGCCCTTATCCGGACGATCGAGCGTACCTATAATTTGAAGAAGAGTGCTTTTCCCCGCACCCGATTTTCCCTGGATCGCGACCATCTCCCCCAGCGAAACTTCAAGATTTACACCTTTTAGTACTTCCAGATCATCGAAAGCCTTGTGAACATTTTTAACTTGCAACATTAACAGATATTATATTTCAAATATTGGAATAATAATACAAATAATTCCGTTTCCTATTATATTATATCTTTGCATCCTATGAAAATATTGCAACTTTGTAAAAAGTTTCCCTGGCCCCTTAAGGATGGAGAATCAGTCGCCGTCAATTCGATCAGTAAGGGATTAGCGGAATTGGGTGTTACGATGGACCTTCTTGCCATGAATACCCAGAAGCATTTTACAGCTGTTGATTCCGAGGTAATTAAGTCAATTCCCCATTACCGAATCGTCAAATGGGTCCCGATGGACACCAGAATTAGCGTCTTTGACGCGGTGCGGAGCCTGATCGAAGGGAGTTCGTACCACCTCAAGCGATTTATCAACCCCGGTTTTGCCAACACCCTGAAAGAGGTCCTGGAAGAAGGGTATTACGACTTCGTTATCCTGGAAAGTTTGTACATGGTACCTTACACCGATATCATCCGTAAACATTCTCAGGCCAAAATCATCTTTCGTTCGCACAATCTGGAATTTGAAATCTGGGACCGGCTGGCCTACAACAGTCGCAATCCGCTTCTAAAGTGGTATTTGCGTAAGTTGGCGAAAAAATTGAAGGATTACGAATGCGCCCATCTACAGGATATGCAATATCTGATGCCCATCAGTCCGGTTGACCATAAAAAATACGTCAAACTGGGTTATCGCGGCGACATATTTACTCTGCCTCTCGGATTGGATTTGCGGCGGTACCCCATGAATCCTCCTTCCATCAGCAGTAAAATTGAGGTGGGCTTTATCGGTTCGCTCGACTGGAGGCCGAATGTAGAAGGATTGCAGTGGTTTTTATCGAATGTATGGCCCTCGGTACAAGCCAATCACCCACACCAGTTCAGACTGCATATCGCCGGTCGAAATATGCCCGACAAAATCCGCAAGCAGGCCTCTCCGAATATTATTATCCACGGCGAGGTGAGCGATGCCATTGATTTTATCCAGCGATACGATTATTTTGTTGTTCCCCTGTTCTCGGGCAGCGGAATGCGGGTCAAAATCCTGGAAGCCATGGCTATGGGCAAAATTGTGCTGAGTACGGGGATCGGCATCGAAGGAATTCCTGCCGCGCCGGATAAGGAATTCATCCGGGTGGATGATAAATCGCAATTCCTGAAAACCTTTGATCGAATGGCCCGGAACGAATACAATATCGGGCTTCTCGGCCGCAATGCACGATCCTTTATCGAAGACAATTACAGCATCAAACACATTTCCACCGAACTGTACCATTTCCTTCATGAAATTCACCGTCGGTCTCTTCAAAAAATAGATTAGATGCGCCCCTGATGCCATAAATGTGATACTTTTGTTCTGTGAAAAATCAAAAGTCCAGATTGGCTGTGTTGGCGTCCCGGTTCCCCTACCCTCTGGAGAAAGGAGATAAGCTTCGCCTGTATCATCAATTGAGATATTTAGCTGATGAATTTGACATTTATCTCTTTGCCCTGACGGATGAAACCCCGGATGATGCATCTTACCAGGAAATCGCCCGGTATTGCCAGCGTATATTT
>CALGAA010000118.1 GCA_937952445.1 uncultured Bacteroidota bacterium
TTTCAATTCATCGGAGGTAATGGAAGTGTTGAACCATTGCATTTCGTGCAAAGGGTGCCAAAACGAATGTCCTTCTAATGTCGATATGACAAAATTAAAATCCGAGTACTACGCCCATTACTACCGGAACAATCCACGACCTTTGCGGGATGGTCTGATCCTACGGTTTTATGACTTATATAAAATGGCTGCGTGGATGCCATCGGTATCCAATTTTGTGATCAAACAGTTCTCGGGATTGATCAAGCGGACTGCCCAATTTCATCTAAAAAGATCATTGCCCCCCGTATCCAGGGTCACCTGGAAAAAATGGATGAAGAAGCATCAACCGACGTCCACACCTACGCAGGAAAAAAAAGTATAGATTTTTATCGATGAATTTATCGATCTAAACGAAGCTGAGATTGGGATAAAGACTGTTCAGTTGTTGGAGGCGTTGGGTTATGAGGTTGAATACAAAGAACACGCAGAAAGTGGTCGTGCTGCTTTTTCCAAAGGATTCCTCGAGCATGGACGCAGGCTGGCAACCAGAAATGTGGAAGTGTTCAGATCCATTTTAACTGAAGAAGACGCCGTAGTGGTCGGGGTAGAACCATCAGCTGTCTTGAGTTTTCGGGATGAATACCCCGAAATCCTTCGCGGCGAACTGCAGCAGGACGCTATGAAATTGTCCACCCGGGTATGGACAATTGAAGAATTCCTGTATCAGGAATTACTCCATAAAAGGATTAACGCTGATGCTTTTGATCAATCCCACCGGAAAATTGCAGTTCATTTACATTGCCACTACAAGGCCATGGCGAGCAAAGAGGCGGCCCTGGCTCTGCTGTCCCTGCCGGGTAACCACCACGTCGAATACATTCCGTCGGGGTGTTGTGGTATGGCCGGATCATTTGGGTTTGAAAAGGAACACTTTGACTTGTCGATGCAGATCGGAGAACTCGTTGTTCTCCCAGCCATGCGCAATCTCGAATCCGATGTGATTCCTGTGGCCCAGGGAGTCAGTTGTCGTCACCAGGTGTTGGATGGAGCAGGGATGAAAGCCTTACATCCGGTCGAAGTTTTGTATGAAGCCGTGAAAAAAAATTAATATTATCTGTAAATTGAAGTTTGGTTTTTCTTCATACTAATTTCCGGATTATGAACCTCTTTTCCCCAGGGATTTTGAAATTTTTGACCGTCATTCTGGTAGCGGGCATGTGGAGCTGCAATCAGTCATTCGCCCCGACCGATTTAGCGAGCGAACCACTGATCCCCTTGCCTGTATCGGTTACCTCCGACGGCAATTTATTTCAGCTCCGACACGATATGGATATATACATCCAGGCGGACCACCCGGCGGTGGCTGAAGCGGGGCAATATTTGGTGTCTATTCTCCGGCCGGCGACGGGTTTTGATCTCGAGATAAAACCGACCCCCATAGCCCCTTCCAAAGGTCATATATATATGCATTTGGATTCTACCCAATCCGATTTGGGTGCGGAAGGCTATGTGCTTGATATTAGTGATTCGGGGATCGAACTCCGTGCTGTGAAACCAGCGGGTTTGATCATGGGAATTGCAACATTGCGCCAATTGTTACCCGCCGATATCGAATCACAAACCATCCGGGATATTGACTGGTTAATTCCCACCGGCACCATTCGTTATTACCCGGA
>CALGAA010000119.1 GCA_937952445.1 uncultured Bacteroidota bacterium
CTGGGAAAGGTTTCGGCGCTGTTTGCCACCGTCATCTATGTCGCCACTTTCGACCATCAAAGCGCCCTGCCACAGCACAAAAAATATTCCGCCAAACAGGAGTGTTATGATAAACATAAAAAAGACACCCCGCCATTTCGCATATCGGATCGAAACGTTCACCACTTCACGTATCGACCGGGCATATCTTACGCTCTCCAGATACTCATTGGTAAAGGATTTGACGATCTGAAAATTTTGCAGTACTTCTTCAGCTATCGTATTGGTGTCGGCGATCCGATCCTGTCTGGTCTTGGATATCCTTCGGACAAACCGGCCAAATACCATACCTACCAATACCACGACAGGGATACAGGCAAGCATGATCAGGGATAGCCGGGGGGCCAACCAGGCCAAAACGCCAATCCCGATCACGAGTGTGATAATTTGTCTGAGCAATTCTGCCAGGGTGACCGAAAATATCGATTGCAATTGCTCGATGTCGTTCGTAATCCTGGATGTCAATTCTCCGATGCGTTTGGATTCGAAGTATGGAAAATGCAGAGTAGTTATTTTATTAAAAAGATCTTTACGCAAGTCAGCCATTCCATTTTCACTAACTATGGCCATGGTGACCGTTCTCAGGTAGGAGAACAAGCCCTGGGCTACCAATAGGATCAAAAAGACCCAGCCGTAGTCGCGTACAGTTAGTGAAAACCTGGATTCACCATTGGCAGCATTAGCCATTTCGCCCGCGACGAACAAAAACACCATCATGATCGAACTCGAAAGGGTGAGCATGACCATGCCTGCGACGAAATATCCAACGTATGGCCGGATATAAGTAAAAATTCTCGTAAATGTCCGCCACTTATTCCTGGTCAGGAGCTTTCGATCAATTTTCATCATACCAAGCATTCCATAGTGATAAACCGAATTGTAATAGGGGAGGGGCCTGGCTTATGCATTTTCTGTCGTATCAACAATGGCGTTGATCGCTTCGACTTCTTTGTCTATGTAGTATAATTTCTGAGGCGAATCACCGATGAGTTTTATCCGATCCAAAATGGTACGTACCAAATTTTCTTCCTCCCGTTGCTCCTCGACATACCATTGCAGAAAATTGTACGTACTGTGGTCCTTGTTTTTACTGGCAAACTCGACCAGATCGTTTATTGAATGGGTGACTTTTTGTTCATGGGCCAGAACCTCTTCGAACATCGTGTTGATCTCACCGAAATCAGAAGGCGGTTGTGATATGGCTGGTATAACAGGCTGAACATCCATTTCCTGCATATACTCGACCAATTTCATCATGTGCATATGTTCCTCATCAGCCTGACGCTTCAGGAACTTGGCACATCCGATCAGACCATGGAAGTCACACCAGGTGGACATAGACAAATACAAAAAGCTGGCGTAGCCCTCCATTTTGATCTGACTATTCAATTTTTCCTGCATTTCAGGATTCATATTGCTGGATTATTTCATTAAAATGGTTATACAAATATACGAACTAATCTTCATTTTCTGCATTTTCGATTATGATATCACTTGCCTGATCGAGCATATTATAAACGAGGTCAAATCCGTATTCCCCAAAATACGGATCAGGTACATCAAGCTCATCGGCGTGGGGGACCACTTCCATGATTCTTTGTACGCGTCGCTTTTCCTCTTCCGTTTGACATAATTTAAGAACATCCCGGAGATTCATCTGGTCCATCACATAAATCCGGTCGAAATATTCAATATCCGTCGATCTAAGTTTTCGGGCTTTTTGGTGGGAGATATCCAACCCTTTTTTCCTGGCGATGTCGATCGATCTTTGATCTGGTGGATCTCCGATGTGCCATCCACTTGTACCCGCGCTGTCGATTTCCCAGTCCCAACCTTTCTCTTCAACCTTCTTTTGAAGTATCCCTTCCGCAAGAGGAGATCTGCAAATATTCCCCAGACATACCATCAAAATTTTCATTCTCTCCATTATTTTCCGATAAATTTGTAGTTTTAAAAGTAAAATCCGACTCATCTTGGACTCGCCGGATACGCATTGCCCTATTAGAACAGGTAATACGGGCAAAATGATCTTGATTAACCGTTCTATTTATTCTGACCATCATCGGTCAGGAATAATTTCTATGATTATACCATTTATATGCAATAATACAAAAGTCACCGTACATCCCGTTTCGTTCATTGCCAATCATATCTTAATTTGAATCAATGAAAATTATATTGGCTGGAGCCGGTGGAATAGGAAGCCATCTGGCAAAATTGCTGTCTTACGAAAATCACGATATCATCTTAATCGATATCGATCAGGAAAGATTGGATAGTGTCTACAACCAACTGGATATCCTCTCAATTAAAGGCGATGCAGCTTCGAGATCTGTGCTGTATCAGGCCGAAGTTGGTAAAGCAGATTTGTTCATGGCTGTGACCACCTCAGAGCACACCAATCTTGTGTCCGCTATTCTTGCTAAGAAAATGGGGGCCAAGCAAACCATTGCCAGGGTGGAGAACCCCGAATTTTTGGCTGAGGATCAACTGGCTATTTTTAAAGAATTGGGGGTTGATATCATCATTTCTCCTGACAATTTGGTCGCTAAAGAAATTGCCCGTCTGTTGAAGCAGACTGCTTTGACGGACATATTTGAGTTTGAGGATGGTAAACTATCGGTCATTGGATTGACCGTCCGTTACAATTCCAAAATAGCGGGTCGTAAAATTTTTGAGATCCAGGAAATGACTACGGATTTTCCTTTTCGCCCGATCGCAATTCTACGGGGGAACACCACCATTCGACCGCGGGGCACGACCATCGTGAGGCCCAGGGATCATATCTACATGATGGCCCGGAAGGAAGAAATTAAAAAAGCCACCACATTTGCCGGTAAAATGAATAAAACGGTGAAAAAAGTGATGATTCTCGGAGGTGGCGAGATCGCCCGTCTCACCGCCGTTTTATTGGAAAAATCTTATCAACTGACCATTGTCGAAGAGGATAAGGAAAAATGTAAATCGTTATTGGAACTCCTCACTGACAGCCTCGTAATCAAAGGAGATCCTACCGATATAGAAGTACTACGGGAAGAAGGCCTGGAGGATATGGATGCATTAATATGCTTGTTGCCCAACTCCGAGTCCAATATCATAACCTCGTTGATGGTCGAAGAATTTAGTGGGATTAAAACCATTGCGCTGGTCGATAATTCAGATTATATCCGAATATCACAGAATATTGGTGTGGATACCTTGCTGAATACCAAATTGATCGCTGCAAATAATATTTTCCGATTTATCCGGAAGGGTGAAATTGAAGCTATTACCAGTTTACACGGCGTGGATGCTGAAATCATTGAATTTACCGTCACCAACAACAGTAAATTGGTTCGCAAACCTTTGTCAAAATTAGGTTTCCCGCAGCATGCTTTAATTGCCGGGGTGATCCGGGGCGAGGAAAGTATTATTCCGGACGGAGATTTTCAGTTGAAAATGAACGATAAAGTTATTGTATTTGCTGAAACAGAAGCGATTGGTTTGGTTGAAAAAATGTTCCGTTAATGAATAAAATTCGATACGGATCGATCTTGCGAGTACTTGGCGTGTTGCTTTTAATCGTGGCACTTTCCATGTTGCTTTGCCTTCCTTTCTCTTATTATTATGAAACCGGTCATGGATCAGATTTTATAAGTGGAGCACTGATTTGCTTACTCGCCGGAGGGTTGATGTGGATGGGATCCGGGAATTTTGATCTTAAAGTAAATAAACGAGAGGGGTACATCATCGTTTTTTCGGCGTGGATTATCCTCTGGATTTCGTGCGCCCTTCCGTACGTATTATCCGGAACGTTTTCTTCTCTGACAGATGTGTTCTTCGAAACGATTTCCGGCCTGACAACCACAGGTGCGACCACTATTAACGATATCGAATCCGTGCCAAAAGATATTTTATTTTGGCGTAGTTACACACAATGGCTTGGCGGCATGGGGATTATTGTCCTTACCGTAGCGCTATTACCTCTTTTGGGAATCGGTGGAATAGAATTGTTTGTTGCAGAAGCTCCTGGTCCTACTTCGGAAAAACTTCATCCCCAAATCAAGGACACGGCAAAAATACTATGGTTTATCTACCTAATTCTGACTTTATTTTTATGCTTGATCCTTTGGATATCGGGAATGGATTGGTACGATTCCTTAAACCATGCCTTGACAACCATGGCTACTGGTGGGTTTAGCACAAAAAATTCGAGCGTGGCCTATTTTAGCCCTCAGATCCAGTACATAATTGCGTTGTTTATGTTTTTGGGGGGAGTGAATTACACCCTGTATTACCTTACTGTGCGACGAAAATTCCGGGATGTATTCCGAAGCGATGAACTCAGGTACTATGCTTATTTGGTAGTGGTATTGACTTTCATAGTCACCCTCATCGTGTACAGTGTGAGTGATATAACATTGGAACGGGCTTTCAGGGATTCGATATTCCAAATAATCTCCATCATTACCACGACTGGTTTTGTGACAGCTGATTACACCAGTTGGACGCCCCTGTTGACTACTTTATTCTTTATTCTGCTGTTTATAGGAGCATGTTCGGGTTCTACATCAGGAGGGATAAAAATTGTGCGTCACACTGTGTTGATCAAGAACTCCTTCCTCGAATTTAAAAGGCTCCTACATCCCAGAGCAATGATTCGAATTCGACTCAATGGCAAAATTGTTGCCCCCCGGGTTTTGACCCACATAATGGTGTTTTTCATCCTTTATATCGTGACCTTCGTCGGTGGCACGTTCCTGGTTATTTTAACCGGAGTCGACCCTGTAACAGCGGCCGGTGCTTCTGCCTCAGCCATTAGTAATGTGGGTCCTGCTATTGGCGAAGTCAACCCGGTCGAAAGCTACGCCGATCTCAATGTGTCCACCAAATGGCTCCTCTCTTGGCTGATGCTGATCGGTCGCCTGGAATTGTTTACCGTTTTGATATTAATCACTCCATTTTTCTGGAGTTCACGATAAGGAGGGTAAATCAAGGGATGAACCAGTTCACCAAATCATAAATTCCTATGGGTATTTCTTCATCTTTTTTGCTGGTTCATCATCACCATAAGCCTTACGTAAGCCACATTATGCGCGGTTAGGCTTTTTCAATCTGACAAAAATATTATGAAATACCATTGTAGGAACTTGAAATTTGGCGAACTAGTGCACCGATCACTAAATTCGTGAAGATTTATTCCCTGCCGGGGCTTTGATGATTTTTAATTCATTCCTTTTCGGTTGCCGAGCCTCCATAAAAATCCGTACCTTTACTGTAAAAAGTATCTAGATATGGCAAGCTTTGAAATTACCGGGAAATTATTTAAAAAATTTGAAACAGAACAAAAAACCCAGTCGTTTAGTGCCCGCGAATTTGTGTTGGAAGTGAATGATAACAACTATATGCAGTTGATTAAATTTCAACTCACACAAGACCGATGTGGATTGTTGGATCCATTTGATGAGGGAAATGAATTGAAGGTCTTTTTTGATCTTCGGGGAAGAGAATGGAATGGCAAGTATTTCACGAACCTCAATGCGTGGAAACTGGAACCTTTTGAAGCTGGGAATACCGGAGGATTCCCTGAAGAAGAGGATTTTGTCTTTACCGATGAACGGACTAATGATGAGGACAATTTTCAAGACCTCCCGGAAAGTGATCTTCCGTTTTAATCTGTCCAACTGTGCTTCCATTTGCCTGCGTAAATCCCGGGTGATTTTTGCGGTTATTTTTTTATTTTTTGCAAATCCTCTGTGGGGGCAAAAAGTAATTGGTCTATCCACTCAATACGATGATCGCTTTGATAAATGGATCATTGTGACCGATGTTGAAGGACTGGAAGGGACCATCGAAGCTACATGGGCCACTCTTGGCGATTTTTCGGAATGGCAATACAATTTGGGTGATCAGAGTGGTATTATCCGGATGAGGCAAAAGTCAGATCCCAATGTATGGGAAATTATGGGAGGTGGGCAGATCATCGAGGCACGCACCGTGTTCCCGGGAGAAATGGGGCATTGGCAAATGCACAGTGGGCGTCAACGCGTGGATGTTGAAATATTCCGACGTAGTCCCGAACAATGGTTGGCGGAAAAAAATGAGGAAGAAATCTTCTTCTACACGTATCGGGAACATGATTTGCGGGACTGGATCGTGGAAAATAAGGCTACGTTTTCACTGCCCATGCAACTGGCCTTGATATTCGTACCGATACTTCACGTGATCAGTTTTTAAGATAATACAAAAGGTGGATGATTCTTCCAATTCTATATCCCTCAATTTTCTGGTTTTCAGTTATTCAAGGCAAATTGAATTATGCGTGCCCGTGGATATAGTTTATGGACTTTAAAACATCTATCAAGTGATTTTAATATATCCCCCGCTTCGCAATACATATTGAATACGGATGTTACAGCATGATAGAGGGTCTAATGCCATTTGGAATATGAATTTTTAGAAATCCGGTACCGTTTTTGGTATATACGCCCAAAGACTTATACATCATCGAAAAGACTCTTCCACATCACATCGTATACACCCTGGGGAGCAATTTCTTCCCCCGGTAGTGGCGTATTAGAAATGCAAACCGGGTGGAATTCTTTTGGCACCAGAGGACTACCGTGGCTTCCTTTTAATAGCTTAGCGTCCAATGAAATTACGTCCAGAATGTATCGAAATCCCAGTTTTTTTCGCAACAGCTTATAGGCCCCGCGTGCTTTGATAAAAGGATTGGATTCATCAAAAAACATTTCGATAGGATCGTATCCTGGCTTTTTGTGAATTTGAACTGTCCGCGCAAAATCCGCAGCACGACTGTCATCATTCCAATAATAATAGCTAAACCACGCATTGTCTTCAGCGATCAAAACCAGGTCTCCGGCACGTTCGTGATTGACCTGGAATTCTTCTTTACCTTGCTCATCCAAAACTTTCCGAATGCCCGGAGTACCCTGCAAAACTTCCTTTACCTCCTCATATATCTCCATGTCATTGATATAGACATGTGCGATTTGATGATCTGCCACCACGAATGCCCGGGAAGCTCCTGCATCGAGAAGTTCTTTTCCATTTTCTTCGCGAATGGCGATCCAACCCTTCTGACGAAAAACCCGATTGAGATGGATGGGTTGGTCGACCGGATTGATGCCGTATTCTGAGAGTAAAATAACCCGTGCCTTCTTTTCTTCATAATATTGCACCAATTTTTTGACCAGATCGTCTATCTCACGAAGGCTTTCTTGCGATCTTGGATCGTTGTGGCTGTATTTTTGAAGGGCATAATCAAGATGGGGTAAATAAATTAATGTCAAGGTCGGATCGTGTTTTTGATCCACGATCATCGAAGCCTCAGCGATCCATTTACTCGATTTGATATTCGCCCCGGGCCCCCAAAAGTTGAAGAGGGGAAATGTACCCAGTTTTTCTTGCAATTCATCCCGTAACGAACCCGGATGGGTGTAACAATCCGGCGCTTTGACCCCGTCAGCCCGGTATTGCGGACGTGGTGTGGCTGAAAATTCCACATCACTGTACATATTGTACCACCAAAACATTTTGGAACACGTGAATTCAGGATTTTTTTTCCTTGCGTTTTCCCAGATTTTTGGAGCTGAAACAAGCTTATCCGATTGCTTCCAAAATTTAACCTCCGCTTCGATACGGTCGTACCAACCATTTCCCACGATCCCATGCTGTGCAGGGCTTTGACCTGTAACATACGTGGATTGGGAGGAAGTTGTCAAAGCAGGGAATGGTGGTCTTATGCGGGAAAAATGGTGCCGTTCCTTATATTCCTTAATAAAAGGGGTATCGTTGGCGATCACGCTTTCACTCAATCCTACTATATCTATCACAACCGTCTTGTGCATCATCAAAATATTTATTTCCTTAAATTATATTTAAAATAAACTCCAACTCTCTGGCAATTGATTCGCTGATAGGCAATTGCAAATCTTTGGGAAGGACCTCCCAGGTGTACGTTTCAATTTCAAAATTTTTAGTCAGAGAAATGTTCTTATTGATTTCCAGAATTTCCTTGACATAATCGATCGTAGACCTTAATTCCCCATATCGATCGGTGAAAAGGGGAACATGGAAATGTGTACGCCATTCCCGATCCTGATGCAGATTGTCCGCTAACGCATCCGGTAGATCCGGATATTTGATCAGACGACCCTCGTCAGATTCAATGACGACCTGATGAAGATACTGAGGTTCATCAAATGGTTCCAATAAGGCTGGATGTGCCTCCGGTGGCAGTCGCAACGCTGAGCTGAGTTGAAGTCGTCCAATGGGAATCTCATATTTATTCAACTGGCCGATTAGGGTTTTCTGGTTTTCAAATTCGACGGCCATGTGGCAAACATCATAACACAAACGGATGTGCGTGCGAATTATACCCTCGATGCGGTCAGTATTCAAACCTTTGTCACTAAAGTATCTATGAGCAGTTGGTAGAAGTATCTCTTTATACCAGTGAATAAATTCCGCGCCATCTTCGATCAACCCATCTGGTTCGGGTTCCACATCCAAATGCAAAAATTTCCCCGTTCGGATGGACATTTCATGAAGAAATTCTGCGACCAGAACTATCTGCCCGGTTGCTTTAACGATCCCATCTTGACTGGACTGAGTATCTTTGAACCAGTACCGATAAGACAAGGGCGATGTAGAAATCCCTCCTTCTTCGATTTCATCCGGTAGAAGATCCGCCAATAAGGTAAATAAATCTTGAGTGTATAGGAGCCGTTCTGGTGTAGTCCAATCCGGGTGGTGGACCTTGTCCTTAATCACCGTATGGTGGAATTGTCCGTAAGGAAATCCATTGATCAGAAAAACATAAACATCATTTTCCTGCAACCAGCTTGTGAACTCTTCTTTTTTTTGGGGGTTTTTGAGGTCTTCTGACATCTGGTAACTCACCCGAAGCCCCAGTCCCATGCTCTTATCCGGGGTGATTTGACCTTTTACTTTTGGTACGTTTTTTTGTAATTCAATAAAATGTTCATCCCAGTTGTTGCCTGGATGAATATTGGTACAATATGTCAGAAACCCTTCCTTAATTTTCATGGGAAAGATTTGTTTGGATCAGATGTTGGAATGCCTTTTCCATGAGTTCCTGATCGATTTCATGAATTTCAAAACCAGAACCAATCCCCCGTAGGAGGGTTACCGTCAGCTTTCCACCCAGGTGTTCGCGGAACTCTTCCAGGCCTACCATCAATTGATCACTGGTTATGCCTTCAAGGTATTTAAACGATGGCCCGAAACCTAAATTCTGAAATAAGGTTTGGACGCGCTGGACCGATTCCTGGTTCAGGTATCCTTTCATTCCCGAGTAGACCGTATCCAAAATAATCCCTATCGCCACTGCTTCACCGTGTCGGATATCATAATTGGTGAGATCTTCCAATTTATGAGCCGCCCAATGGCCAAAATCAAGTGGGCGTGCAGATCCTTTTTCAAAAGGGTCTCCATTCTGTGTGATGTGATGGAGATGCAATTGTGCACAGCGGACTATCGATTGCTGCAGCGGTTCATCCTGGAAATCACTGAGGGCATGGGCATTCTCTTCAAGCCAGTTAAAAAACCCGGCATCCTTGATCAGGGCTACCTTAACTGCCTCTGACTGACCTGCGCGTTTGTCCCGCGTACTGAGCGTTTCCAGAAAACGTACGTCGTTCCACACCGCCTCAGGAGGGGTAAAACTTCCCAGATAATTTTTTTTGCCAAAAAAATTGATCCCGTTTTTGACTCCGATTCCTGAATCATTCTGTGACAACACGGTTGTCGGTATTCTGATGTGGCGTACCCCACGGTGAGATATAGCGGCAGCATACCCTACTGCGTCCAGAATTGCTCCACCTCCCAGGCCGATCACATAGGAATGTCGGTCAATGCTATGCCGATCGATGATTCGGAGCATTTCATCCTGGCTTTCACGATCATTCTTGACTGGCTCTCCGCCTGGGAATATGTAAAAATCGTCGATTAGTTCGACAGATGGTATGGATTCAAAATAGGTCCGAATGCGATCAATTAATTCGTTATGATGGTCGATCACCCCCTGATCGATCATAAAAACGACCTTAGACCTTTGATTTCCCGGGAACGATTGGCTTTTAAAGTAATCTCGAACTATGGGATTGTTCAACCCAAAAAGATCATTGGTAAAGTGAATTTCGTATTCGTATGGAACGGAAAATTCCGCTTTTAAAGTGGTATTTGTGGTAATATATGAGTTTGTTGTATCCATTTCGTCATTAAATTCTTTTGAAAAATAGTCACGTTAATTAGGTAACAGAAAAATACCTGGCAAGTTTTTGAGAAAGCGGTATTAATAACAAAAGGCCAAAAGCCAAATACCAATATTCGGTCATACTTACCCAAATGGCATCCACTAAAATAACTCCCAGCACCCCGTGCTTGACTGTTTGCCGGATGTGCTGGGGTACGGGATCCTTCAATGCCTTAAATAGCGGGGGTAATACAAAAATCAAATGGAGGAAGGTGAATATTATTGGAAACCAGACCTTTTCGTACCTAAACCCATAGGATAAAATTGCTACATCCACGATAATAAACAAACCCAGGGCAATCACAAGAGATCCTGCGGACCCTCCGTGTACCTCACCGCGACTCACCATGGTAATCGCAAAAATGTATATTAGGGGTATCAATGCAATCAGGTAATGCACGTACACTGCTTGTGGCAGAATGCTCATACCAAGTAGCAGGTTGAGTCCTCTTAACATCCCCATGTTAAGAGGGCCCACAAATACATGATGTTTGCTCCATTTGTTGTACACCAGGGAAAAAACAGCAATCGCCAGCGCAAGGCCACCGCTCAGGGGATTGCTTCCAAATGCAAACAAGATCCCTAAAACCAGCAAAGAGGAGGCAAAACCTATCGCATTGGATCTGGTTATACGACCCGATGGCAAAGGTCTTTCCGGTCTTTCTGTCCGGTCGAGTTCCAAGTCGAATACGTCATTGAACGCAATCCCACCGGCATAAAGAAGTATTGTCGAAATGAGAAGCAGAAAAAAGCTCCCAAATGGAAGACTCTCGTTCCCTGCCCCGACCAACAAAGTGGCCAGGGTAGCTCCGGCAATGATGTCCGTGGCAGAAGTAATCAGGTTTGCCGGCCTGACCAATTGTAGATAAGGGTTGTTTTTCAACGCTATTCGATTATGACAGAATCCTTGTCAATCCGGGGTTGCTGCCCACCTCTAAGAACCGTATTACCTTCAAATTTGGCACTTTGATCAACCTCCATCAACGATTTGAGCTGATCCACCTCGATCTGACCGCTTGTCGCAAACGCATTCACGGCATTCTCGAAGGTGACCGCCCGGACTTGCTCACGTGGAATGCCCTGTGACAACATTAAGGCAGCTGTTTTGGGTACTGCCAATGGGTCGCTAATCCCCCAGTCTGCGGCGCTATCCACCATAATACGTTCCGCTCCGTATGTTTTGACAATGTCTACCATTCTTTGATTCCCCATTTTGGTGAACGGGTAAATGGTAAATGCTGCCCAAAAGCCCTGATCCAAAACGGATTTCACTGTCTCCTCGTTGTTGTGGTCGATAATCACCATAGATGGGTCAATACCATGCTCCAGTGCAATGGCCATACTTCGTTCCGTCCCCTGTTTCTTGTCTCTGTGTGGCGTATGAACCTGAACGGGCAGATTGGCTTCCCTGGCCAATTCGAGCTGAGCCCTGTAATATTTCTCCTCCAGAGCTGTCTGGTCATCAAAGCCAATTTCACCAACTCCTACTACACCTTCCTTATAGATATACAAAGGAAGAATTTCCATGACCTGTTCTGCAAGTTTTTCATTATTGGCTTCCCGGGAATTCAATCCCATCGTGCAGTAATGCCGTATTCCAAATTGGGAAGAGCGGAACCGTTCCCATCCGATCAGACTGTTGTAGTAATCCCGGAAGGTTGAAAGCCCTGTCCGCGGCTGACCCAGCCAGAATGCGGGTTCGATTATTCCGACCACTCCCGCATCTGCTAACGCCTGATAATCATCTGTCGTACGCGATGTCATGTGGATATGAGGATCGAAGAAATGCCAGCCCTCGATTTCTTTTTTATAGTCAAAATCCAAATCGGGTTGAACCTGTCCTTCATTCGCCTCTTGAAAATGTGAAGGATTCTGGTGTGAATGGTTTGATGTACACATATTACTATTGTTGTTCCATTATTATATTTTGCCTAAATTACATATAGTTTCTTAGTTCATGGTTCAGGATTGATCCTGTCCCTCCAATTTGCCCCATTCGATTGTTTGTGTTTTAAAATCATCGAAGAGGCTTTGAAAAGTTTCGGTGAAATTCTCCGGCGCAGAATCTGCATGGGCTTTCCAAAGCAAATATCCGGCGTTGCGGTCAGCGCTGGTTTCGGAATTTAATAACTGATAGGTATCCTGCCAATACCTGGTACTGGGAAAGGGTACGGTCAGAAACCATACTTCGGCTGACAACGTCCGCCCGGCGGCCCATCGTTCATGAGCAAAATCAGAAATGGTAACGGCCAGAGACTGATTTCTCCGATCCTCAAGACCCAGGATGTTCCAAATCGATTTATCATTGAAAATGGTTTTAAGGACTAACTGATTCCATGCCGTATCGTCAAAATATCTCGCGGGATAGGGATTGTTGAAGGCCATCGCATCAAAAATTAATCCCACATTGGACCGTATCGCTTCTGTCGCCCTTTGGGTCCAAACCGGCGCATAATTGAAAAATGGAAGTGCTGCATATATGGCCTGGGCCTCCCGATTATCTGCTGTTTGGAACAAGTCTTCGATGACCTGTACAAAATCATTTTGATCGCCTTCGTCCATCGATAACAGAACCAAGGTTCGAACCAATTGGTCTTTGGTCCATTTGCTCAGATCAACCGGATAGGGTGAATCATGAGGATGTATGCTGACCTCACCTAATGGAACCCGGGCTATGTGCCGGTGAGCCATTACAAAACCTTTCTTCTTTTCCTGAAGATCCAGCGCATCCATTTTTTGATACCACTGCAATTCGGTATCGCTACCGTTTTGTTTAAAGATGTTGTATAATTGTTCCTGATGGTTCATACTTTCCAAATTTTGTATTTAGTCCCGGTGTTTAAAGTATACAACCGTCGTATCATGGGACTTGTTTGATAAAATGAAGGTATTCTTCGGGAATTCAAAATTAGATTAAACCTAACGAATACCAACACCACCTCAGGGTATTTTAAAATTGCTCTAATGGCCGCATGGGCATGATCAACTTTAATCATCCATCTCGAGTTTATTTCAGGGCCCTACCATATTACCTCATTATCATCACTGTCGCATAAATTACTTCCGGTTAGCACGTACATAGTTTATGATATCCTTTGCTGAATTGATAAAAGTTCCTAAACCCACCGCTGCTTCGATCCCGGAACGATCTGATTTAAAAATGTCATCTAATATTTCACATCATAATTGCCCCGAGCCAAACCACCTTCAAGCTCCCATTTGAAGTATATGTATAGTTAGCTCAAATGCAGGTGGATTACTAATTTTGAATGACAGTTAATAAAATTTTAAATGACCAGTCCCCGCTCTCTTTCACTTACCACTTATCAGACCGTTGTAGAACTGGTTTTTATTATCTTTGCCATTCAAGAATGATTTGCAGTCACAAATGACCAATATGGAAAATATTAGTAAAGTTGATATACTGGCGATCGGAGCCCATCCCGATGATGTAGAATTGAGTATCTCCGGAACTCTTGCTGCCCAGGTAAAAATGGGATACACCTTTGGAATTCTGGACCTCACCCAGGGGGAACTTGGAACCCGTGGAACTCCGGAACTCAGGCTACAGGAAGCAGAAAAAGCTGCACAAATACTGGGAGCAGCATTCCGCGTTAATCTTGGTTTTCGGGATGGATTATTCACCGGAACTGAATCTGAAAAACTGGAGATCGTAAAGGTTATTCGAGCTGCCCGACCGGATATTTTGCTTGCTAATGCTACGGTGGATCGACATCCCGACCACGGACGTGCAGCCAAAATGGTCGAAGAAGCCTGGTTTCTGGCTGGATTGAGAACCATCGAAACCCATATTGATGGCAACCTTCAGGAAAGATGGCGACCGAGGGTTCTTTATCATTATCTTCAGGATTATATCGTTACACCCAATTTTGTCATGGATATTTCAGACACCTTTGATATCAAAATGCAATCGATCAAGGCTTTTCGATCCCAATTTTATAATCCGGAAAGTACCGAGCTGGATTCTCCGTTAACGAACAAAGACTTTTTCGATCAAATAGAAGGTCGTGCCCGATCTCTTGGGCGGCAGATTGGTGTCGAATACGGCGAAGGATTAACCTCTCCACGTTATGTCGGAGTCAAAGATTTGGGCGATCTCCTGTAAGTCAATGCGATCTAAAGAAAGTAATTATGCAGGAAAGCATTACTTCACAAATAAAGGACTTAAAAGAACTATATCGACACCAACTTTTTATGGATGTCTTGCCATTTTGGCTTCACCATTCTATTGACCAGGATCATGGAGGATATTTTACCTGTCTGGACCGAAAAGGACACGTTTACGATACGGATAAATTTATATGGCTTCAGAATCGTCAGGTGTGGACTTTTGCGCGTATGTACAACTCAGTAAGGCAGGAGGAGGCATGGCTGGAAGCTGCAATACATGGGGGTGAATTTCTAAAAACCCATGGAAGAGATTCGGGTGGAAACTGGTATTTTTCACTCGACCGGCATGGAAATCCATTGGTTCAACCCTACAATATATTTTCCGATTGCTTTGCCTCAATGGCATTTGCGCAATTGTTTCATGCTACGGGCGACGAAAGTTACCGTGAAATTGCCTATGATACTTTTCGCAACATATTGATCCGTCAGCACGATCCGAAGGGTAAGTATGAAAAAACATACCCCGGAACACGGCCGTTGAAAAATTTTGCGCTGCCCATGATTATGTGCAATTTGGTTCTGGAGCTGGAGTATGTTTTGGAGCCGGAATTAATCGAATCCACGATCGA
Organism: uncultured Bacteroidota bacterium; assembly: GCA_937952445.1. Classification (GTDB taxonomy): domain Bacteria; phylum Bacteroidota; class Bacteroidia; order Chitinophagales; family Saprospiraceae; genus Membranihabitans. The sequence continues at coordinate 15,079 of CALGAA010000119.1, forward strand.
TCAGGGACTACATGAAGTCATGGATGTTTTCTACCAACCCGATATTATGAACGGCGTTATTTTGGAAAATGTAACATTGGAAGGTGGATTTTCTGACTCTTTCGACGGCCGATTACTAAACCCCGGTCACGTGCTGGAAGCGATGTGGTTTGTTATGGATCTGGCTGTAAGAAGAAAGGATCAGAAATTGATTGAAAAGGCCATTCAGATTAGTCTCAATATTCTCGAGGTGGGGTGGGATAAAACTTACGGGGGAATATTTTATTTCATGGATGTAAAAGGACATCCCCCTCAGCAACTGGAATGGGATCAAAAATTATGGTGGGTACACCTTGAAGCTATGGTTGCTTGCCTAAAAGGGTACGTTCTTTCCGGACAAAATAAGTTGTGGGAATGGTTTTTGCGCCTCCATGAATACGTACAGAACCGTTTTCCCGACCCGGAATATGGTGAATGGTATGGTTATCTCAACAGAAGGGGAGAGGTTTTGATGACATCGAAAGGCGGAAAATGGAAAGGATGCTTTCATGTCCCCCGGGGGTTGTACCAAATCTACACATTGCTCGAAGAATTGGAAATGAAAAATACGGAAAAAATTTAGGGCGCCAGACGCTAAATTCGTGACGCTTATGACGGATTTTTTTCGCCCTAACTTCATCATCTAAAACCTCATGTCGCTATGGGCATACGCGGTTTTGCTTCTACGATATGACAAAAATAATCTCGTCGCAAACATCAGGAACATCATGCACGGTCCCCTAAGGATGCCTGAGTTGTTCCAACATCAGTCTTTGGCGATCACCCTTTTGTTCCAAATAATTCACATAAGACGCAGATCCCAGGCGAAACAAGCATTTTAACTTATTTCCTTCGTTGATCTTATTCTCCATTCTACAAAAAAAAGGATGTTTTGATTCCTGCTCTGAATCCTGAAGCATGATCGAATAGTTCTTCTTCGAATCAACGATTTTTACTGTACTCTGCTGACGTTCATGGAATGCATCCAATAAAGATGAAAAATAATGTTGATCATTATCATTGAATGTTGGTTGTTGATCCTGACCGTTAGCCGCTATCACCGAACAGCAAATGAGGCCCAGTATTGCTCCTAAATACGTATCGAATTTCCAAATCATTGCATCAAAATTATAACTCATATTCAGTCCAGTCCAAAAATATTTTCCTCGTTGAAAAATATAGATTTCCAAAACCGATAGCTGTGCCGACCTGATCCTGAACATCATGGTCTATGCCATAGTTGGGCAGCCTTATCTTGTAAATGTAACAAAAATAGCGGTAAACCATCAGAACTGGAATTTTGAAATGGAGTTTTCAGATGGTGTCCACGCACACCAATCGTACTACCATAAATCCCCCAAATTTGTAAATAGGCACATACGCTATTTGCCCTGCATATTGATGACTTTTCAAATCACCGGGAAGGTGTAGTACCCATGATCGGAAGGTGGTCTTCATGGCTCATTTTTCCGGGTTATTCTTTTTTCCTGGTCAGTTTTATCGTCCGTACCACTTTCAGATAACGGCTGATTTCGTTTTTCACCTGCGGGGCCAGGATCATTAACCCGATGATATTGGGAAAGACCATGGCAAACAACATCGCATCGGCGAACAGTACGACGGATTCCATACTGGTGGCAGCCCCGATGACGGTAAAAGTTAGAAAAAGTGCTTTGAAAGATAAGTCAGACGCCCGGCTTTTGCCAAAGAGGTATTTCCAGCCTTGAATTCCGTAATACGACCAGGATATCATCGTCGAAATTGCAAATAAAATAACAGCAAAAGTCAGGATGACAGAGAAATGGGGAATTGCCGACTCAAAAGCAACCGATGTCAGATCTACACCTCCCAGGGATTCGCCCGTGGTATTGATGATGACATTTCCACTTTGATCAAAATTAGCGTAGTCGAATAAATTATGCTTGTAATTGGTAATGATGATGACCAATGCTGTCATCGTGCAGATGACCACCGTATCGACAAAAGGTCCAATGGAAGCAACCAATCCCTCACTAGCCGGGAATCGGGTCCTCACTGCAGAATGTGCTATCGCAGATGAGCCAACACCAGCTTCATTGGAGAATGCCCCACGCTGGAACCCGACAATCATCACGCCAATAAAACCACCCATTGCTGAACTGGGGTTAAAAGCACCTTCCCATATCAGACCAAAGGCGCCCGGGATCAGATTGTAATTAACAATCAGGATAATCAGAGCGGCTCCCACGTAGATAATTGCCATAAAAGGAACGATTCGTTCGGTGACCTTCCCGATTCGTTTGATGCCACCGATAATAACCAAACCTACTATGAATGCAATGGCGACACCAAACCAGAATCCCGATTCAAGATTAAAAAGAAGTTGAAATTGCGATGCTGCCTGGTTGGATTGAAACATATTGCCACTTCCCAGAGAACCTCCGATCACACAAATAGCAAAAATTCCTGCGAGAATTTTTCCCAACCAGGCTAAGTTCGATTGGGCCAGTCCATTTCGCAGATAGTACATCGGGCCGCCATACGTTTTTCCTTCTTCGTCTACTTCTCGATATTTGACTCCGAGAGTCGCTTCTCCAATTTTAGTAGACATTCCAATCAATCCAGCCACTATCATCCATATCATAGCGCCTGGTCCTCCCATTGCGATGGCGATGGATACCCCGGCAATATTTCCCAGGCCGACCGTAGCAGACAAGGCCGCGGTGAGGGCCTGGAAATGGGTGACCTCTCCGTGCACTTTCTCTTTTGTAGCCGTTTTTAAAATTTCGCCACCGGGTGAATCGACTTCCTCAAAATTCGCATCCACCGTATCGTATTTACCCCGGGTTGCATTAATGGCCACGTTGACAAGGCGAACATTGGCAAATTTGTAGTACAGTGTGAAGAAAAATCCCCCCAGGATTAAGATCAGTACCACTATTGGCATTTGGTAATCGCCGAAGGATACAGGATAAAAAATCAACCAATATATAAAGTCTGCAATAGGTTTGAACCCTTCCTCAATCCGCTGATCGATCGGTTTTCCGTTATCCTGAGCAAAAAGAAGACGAGGGAAGACAATCATTAAAAGAGTCAATAATTTATTATATTGCATGTGTGCAAGAAATGTTTGGTTTTTTCTCGAAGCGCGCAAGATGTAAAATTTATGACCCCATCCCAAATCTGAGACAGATTTCTTCAAAAAACCTCAAATAATCCCCAAAAAGAGGTGTTTTTAGTGTCATTGGCGGGAAAAGGGTAGTATGTTGACATTCCTGTGCCAACATCTTTAACTTTGCTTCCTAATTTCAGTTTAATTCTTATTCCATGTCACTACGCATTTTAAAGGCTTCAGCAGGGTCAGGTAAAACTTATTCACTGACAGAAACTTATATTCGATTTTGCCTGTATCCCAATTTCAATCTGGATTTCAGGAATATTCTGGCCATAACTTTTACCAATAAGGCCAGTGATGAAATGAAAGCCCGGATTATTGCTTTGTTGTCCACTTTATCGAAAGATCCGTTGTCCTATTCGGGGATTGAAGCCCTTCAACAAGACCTCAATTTGTCCATTGATCAGATACAGGACCGATGTTCCAGAATCCTATACCAGGTCCTCAAAGAATTTGATCAATTTACGATTACGACGATCGATAGTTTTTTCACCAGGTTGTACGGATCCATGTCATTGGATTTATTTGGGGATGTACCGGGTGAAATCTCCCTTGAAGTTGATAAAGCTTTGGATTACGCAGCAGATCAGGTTTTGGCCGAATGCCAGGTGGATGAAGAATTGCAGAAAATCGTTTTGGACAAACTTTCGGAAAACATCCGTCGGGGTGAAGGGGTAGGGCTAAAGCATAGTTTGACCAAACTTGGAAATGAGTTGTTTAACGATGAATTTTTACGCCTTCGACAAAAAAGCAACTATGTCGAACCTGTCCAGGATTTTCATACGGGATTGACCAGCAAAGTTGAACTTCTGGAATTGGAATTTGAATCCTACCAGCGCAAACTGGAGGAACTTCTTGAAAGGGGAGGGATGGATCACAGTGATTTTACCAGAGGATTTACCAGGTCGCTGGTAAATAAAAACGCTATGTCTGATTTGTTGAAATTGAAGTCATTCGCCAAAATTGCCAATCCGGATGAATGGTTTACGAAGGCCAAACAGGACGCTATGATGATAAAAGCGGCCGACATTGCGGATGAGTTAACGGTTCTTGGACAGGAATTCTATAATTTTGTAGTGGAGAATAACACCGTGTACAATACCTATAATGTGGTATTGAAAAATTATGGCGCGTATCGGGTTTTGCGCTTTTTGTACCAATCCATGCAAAATTACCTACGTGAACATCGGTTGAATTTCCTATCTGAAATAAACTTCAGAATCAACCAACACCTCACCGTGGAAGACTCGATGGTCATCTATGAGAAAATCGGTCAACGAATTCGATCGATCATGATTGATGAATTTCAGGATACCTCTCAGATTCAATGGGACAATTTGAGTCCTCTTATTCAAAATAATTTAGCGGAAGGGTTCCCCAATCTGGTCGTGGGTGATGTAAAGCAGGCGATCTACCGCTTCCGAAACGGTAATTGGGAAATAATGGAAATTCAGGTCCCTGCATTCAAGAAAAAATGGATGCAACCCGGTGAAAATATGGTCGATCACCTGCCATATAACTGGCGAAGCAGTCCGGAAATCGTCGAATTCAACAATTCGTTTTTTTCGGATCTCGCCCCCCGGATGACTGAAATTCTGGTCGCATATAAAGATGAGAACGTAGGCGAACAAAGTCGGGGAACACCTTCGGAAATGTACGAGGAATTGGACGCTATAGCAAAAGCTCCAAAGACCGTATACGGATCCGCCGCCCAGAAAGTTCCGGAATTGAATGCCAGTAGTACCGGTTATGTAGAAGTCAATTATTGGGCTTATCCGAAAGATACAGAACCACTGGAACAGGAATCTCAGCGGATGGAATGGTTGAAAAATAATCTGATGGAATTGTTTGATTCAGGGTTTACAGGAGATCAAATCGGAATATTGGCCCAAAGGAAAAAGGAACTCGCCATCCTGTCGCATTATATGACAATTTGGTCTGAGGACGATCCCCGATTTCGTTATACGTCCGACGATTCGTTGATACTGGATCTCTCCGATGGTGTCCAACTTCTGATTGCCGCACTCAAAATCAAAACAGGCATCGATGTCGATATCAACCAAATGGTATTCTACAATTACCAGAAGAAAATGAATTTGAATTCCAACCTTCATGAGGATTGGTTGGCATATTTACCCCATCAACCCGGATGGGAAGTTGGAAATACAAATAGCGATAGCCAGGAAGGTGTCGATCGTCTGACTCATTTTTTTGAAACGGTGATCGGGGAAACGGGATTAAGTGGAATTTCAGGTCAATGGCCCTATCTCATGTCTTTTTTGGAGGAGGTGAAAAAATTTGAGATGAAAAACGGAGCAAATATTCCTCTGTTTATCGATGACTGGAATGATCGTATCCGTCGGATCCAGATAAAATTGTCAGACGATAAAGATAAAATACGAATGTACACCATTCACAAATCCAAAGGACTGGAATTTGATGCGGTTCTCATGCCTTTTGGGGAATGGGATTTTGAAACCAGTGGCCACGAAACCGTTTTATGGGTACAGGATTATCAGGACGAGATTCTCAAATATGGGGGCCCATTGCCTGTCAATTATACCTACGATTTGTTGGACTCTGCTTTCGATTACGCCTTTATGGGGGAATATTTGCGCAATGTAATGGATAATCTCAATTTATTATACGTGGCCATGACCCGCCCTCGTCATAGGTTGTATATTCGATTACAGGAACAGGAAAAAAAGGATAGAAACCAGACGGATAATGAGAAAAAGCCCTTTTCTTCCACATTGGATTTGTTTCACTTAAAATTTCCAGACCTTGGCCTGTCCAACATTCGAAGTGGAGAAAAAAGACCTTATCATGCCCCCGCTAGAACCGATGATTCCGATAAAAGAGTGCGAATGAAGACGTACCCTGTCCGTGAGAGTCAGCTTCCACTTCAATTAAGGCCTACCTTTGATGGAAGTCAGGATGAATTCATCGGCCGCGGATTGTTTCTCCATGGCATTCTTGAGAATGTCAAATCATTTAGGGATATCCAACCGGCGGTCTCGAAAGCTATTCTTGCGGGGGATGTCCGGGAAGCTGAACGGGATGAATGGATTCATACCCTCCGTAAAATTACCGAATACGAACCCGTTCGTGATTTCTATCTGGAGCACTGGAATGTGCACAATGAACAATCCATCATGGTCGTCGGGGGCGGGGAATATCGGCCTGACCGCGTGCAGGAGAATGGAAAAGAATACGTCATTATCGACTATAAAACAGGGAATCCTTCTCCGGCACACCTCGATCAGATTAAAAGATATCAATCCATCCTAACCAAGATGGTGACATTGCCGGTTCGGTCATTCGTTTACTATCCTTTGATTCCCCAGCTTGTAGAAGCTAATTAACCCATATACAATTTTCAATCGATGAATTTTTTGCAAAAAACGGCGACTCAGATTTGGAATGAGTATCAACACACGATAAGAGATCACTTATTCCTGTTTCCTTCGCGTAGATCTATGCTCTATTTTAAGCGTGCACTTACAGAGGCTGCTGGCCAACCATTGTGGGTTCCCGATTGTCTGACCCTGGACCAATGGGTGATGGACCAGACGGAATTAATTCCAGCAGATGCGATCACCAATTCATATAGTTTGTACAAAGCTGCTCTGAAAGTGGATTTTGTGAATTACGATTTTGAATTGTTTTATCCCCTGGCTCAGATCATACTCAACGATTTCGAAGAAGTTGATATGGCACTGATTGATCCCGATACACTTTGGGTTCACACATCTCACTTCCTGACTACCCCAGACCATCCGCAAGCTCAGTTTTGGGCGGATATAAAGGATACAGATTTGAAAAGAACGTGGGAAGTAAATTGGAACAAGCTCAACAATCTTTATAAATCGTACAGTCAAATTCTCGGGGATCAGGGTTTATCGACCAAAGGAGGAATCTTCCGCGAAACGGTCAAACAAAAGGAGTCTGTATTGAATGCACCATATCCTCGGATTCATGTCATTGGTTTCAGTAGTTTGCGTCAGGCAGAAGTGGAAATATTTAAGTACATCAGAGATCATCTGTCGGTCCAATTTTATTGGAATTTCATCCCGACGATGGATGCACCTGGTTTTGATTCAGGTAGTCGTGTCAAGCGATGGATGGAATATTTTGGACAGGATCTTCAGAACTATCTACCCGAATTGCCTCAAATCGAGGTGGTTTCGGCTCCGGGGATGATAGCACAAATGAAATTGGTCAGCCAGGTTCTTGAATTTTCGGGTTCAACTGAAGATCAAATGGCTGTTGTTTTACCTCACCCGTCACTGATCGATAACTTATTGACTGCCTTTCCCGAAAATCGTTCCAGGGTAAATATTTCTATGGGATATCCATTGATTTATAGCTCGGCCCGGTCGATGGTCGATTGGATTTTGGGTTTGTGGGAAGCTGCATATAATCGGGATCAACAGATTGAGGCCAGTGATTTGGAATTGATATCCAAACACGTATACATTCAAAATTATTTGACCGCACACAAAATACCCCTTAACACGACATCTAAATTGTATTTTGCCCCAGAGGAATTGGTAGGGGACGACCCTTTATTACAATTGTTGTTTACACCCCTGGATTCTGTGTTAGATAGTTTGAACAGATTGGTTCAAATATGTGAAATAGTGGCACCAATTCAGAAGGACTTATTTCACCGTGAAGTGTTGCGGTTTGTTCGAGGCCGGCTTGTACGACTTCATGATATACTGAGCCAGGTTTCTACCGTTACCTTTGATTTCCTGAGACGAATTGCACTTGAGATGATGCAGGAATCTTCGATCCCATTTCGGGGTGAACCGATGCAAGGTGTTCAGGTTTTAGGACTTCAGGAAGTCCAGAACCTTTCGTTTGATACCTTGATTGTGCCAGGGTTGAATGAGGAAGTATTGCCATCCGGAAAGCTCAAATCCATGATACCGTTTTCCTTGCGTCGGTTGTACAAACTGGAAGATTTAAGTGCCAAATTGTCGACACAGTCCTACTACCTCTGGTCCGCCATTCTCCAGGCTCGTCGTGTATATCTCTTGCACAGTCAGGGCAGTGATTTTCTTGGTTCTAAAGGTTTGAGTCGATATCTTTTTCAATTGAAATACGGTGGAGTGGATTTACCCTTATCCGAACGACATCTCGAACTTGATTTGGCGGGTTTTGAACCTACAAGTAAAGAAATATTTCTGAATAAAAGGTACGAAGAACGTTTGCTAAATTATCTGCAAAACGAAGGATTGTCGGCTACAGCGGTCGAAAGTTATGTAACCTGTCCTTTCCAATTTTTTCTACGATACGTATTGCGGATAAAAGAAGATGACCAGACCACCGCCGGACTTGATTATCGGCAAATGGGTTCTGCTATCCACGATGTGATGCAAAATCTTTACATGCCCTGGTTGGAGAAAACTGTTCAACCGGAAGATTTTGAGAAGATTTTCGCCGCAATTCCGGAAGTGACCAAAACGTGTTACTCGGCTCTATACCCCCGGGACCGACCGGATATACTGGAACAAGGCGTTCATTGGGTCGAACAAAAAATCATACTTCAGGCGGTAGAACGCATCGTCGAAAAGGACCGACAAAATAAACATATGTACATCGATCGACTGGAGGCGGATGGCGAAGTCTATATCGATACAAGCCGTGTGTCAGGCGTTCGACTTCGGGGAAAGATCGATCGGGTCGATCGCATCGACGATGTTTATCGCATCATTGACTATAAAACCGGAACCAGCCGTCTGAATAAATCGCCGATTTCAGCCAACTGGGAAAAACGCAACCCTGTTCAAAATTGGCAGCTGCTATTCTATGGCTACCTGCTGAAGGATCACTTGCAACATCGTACGTTCGAATTGGGTCACTATACTTTAAAAGATAAAAATTTATACGCCCCAATGCACATCGGACAAAAAACTACTTACAGTGATGAGGATTTGGAAGAATTTGGAAAGGTGTTAATCCAGCTCATTGATGAAATGACAGATCCGGAAACCCCCTTCCAGCAGACTTCAAACACCAATCACTGTAAGTATTGCGTATTTAATACTTTTTGTGAAAGACAGTCTTCCTGACGAACAGATCAATCAGGATAAATTACCATTCCATTTCATCGGCAGAATTTGAGGAAAAACTGTCCGCATTGCCATTTTGAGGGTTCTCATTGTTTTCACGTTCCCATTCCTCGTGCTTCCGGTCAAACTCTTCGTAATCGTAATCCGGCAGCAATTCGGTCTTGATGTGATTAATGGCACTGTCCAATCCTTCCTGGAAGCGGTTAAAATCTTCTTTATACAAAAAGATCTTATGGCGGTTGTAGCCATTCCCATCCGCACGCCGGGTGCTTTCTGTGATTGTAATATAAAAGTCTTCCCCCTGAGTCTCCTTGACATCAAAGAAATAAGTTCGCCGTTTACCGGCATTCACTTTTTGGGAATACACATTGTCGAGGTGACCTGATTTTCCTTTTTCCACAATTCGTCTGTTTTAATTATTTTTTATAAACCATATCAGATTGATCGAACAAATTCCATCAAAAAAGAGCAGTTGTATACAAAGATTTCAGCCTTTCATACCCCCGTAACATCTTGATGATCCTTCGTTGTGACCATTTCTTTCGGATAATGTCATGCAAAACTAAAAATATATCTTAAAAAGTGAATAATTTTTTTGATTTAATCCGACTCTTACGGCTTGAATAGTGGAAATAAGGACTACATGGACTCCAAAGCTGCATGATCGATGAGGTGCCGGTAAAATTTATTCGAATAGTATAGGGTTTCATGATCGCCTCTGGCCACAATTTCACCCCGGTGCAAAACCAGTATTTTGTCGTAATGGTTATTGGGGTTCAGTCGGTGTGTAATATTGAATAAAGTCTTCCCGGCTAATTCTTTGTTGAGCGTATTCGAAATCTCTTGTTCAGTATTGGCATCTACAGCGCTCAGGGCATCGTCCAATATCAGTATTTTTAGATTTTTGATTAACGCCCTCGCAATGGAAGTTCGTTGCTTTTGCCCACCCGAGAGGGAAACGCCCCGTTCCCCAATCCGGGTTTGATATCCTTTGGGCAGCTCTGAAATTTCTTTATGGATCATGGATTTGGAAGCAGCAGCCTGGATCTCGGATTCATTGGCTTCATCCCGACCAAAACGAATATTGTTCTCAATGGTATCCGAAAATAGAAAATTATCTTGCGGAACATATCCCACCATTTTACGCCAAACATTGAGATCGAGATCCTTCAGATCAACTCCGTCTATAAGGATTTGCCCGGAGGTCGGATCAAATGTCCGCAATAGCATTTCGGCTATGGTTGTCTTGCCGCTCCCTGTTTTACCGATAATCGCGATTTTTTGCCCCTTATGAACGGTGAATGAAACATCATGTAAGGCTCTGATCCCCGTATCCGGATATACAAAAGTGACATCCCGGAATTCAATTTCATGATTAAACTCAATTTCGGTTATCTGCCCATTTTGAATCGCCGGCTTTTGGTTGAAAAATTCATCGATTCTTTGCTGAGAGGCATCAGCTTGCTGAACGATCGAAGCAATCCACCCCATAGAAGTAACCGGCCAGGTTAACATATTGACATAAATAATAAACTCGACCAACGTACCAGCAGAAATGGAACCGTTGTTGATTTGTAACCCTCCAAAATAGACGACTGCGATCGTACTCAATCCCACGATCAACATCATTAACGGGAAAAATAACGCATTCACCTTAACCAGTTCCATGGACTTTTCCTTATAATCCTCGCAGTTGTCGGCGAAATATCCCGACATTTGATCTTCCTTGACAAAAGATTTAACCACCCGGATGCCCGAATAAATTTCCTGTGACAGACTCGTCAACATGGAGAGTTGTTGTTGGATTTTTGTGCTCTTTTTGTGGATCAAGCTACTGACATAATAGATCGATACAGAAAGAAATGGCAGTGGAATGAGGGTGTATAAACTCAATTGGGGACTGACCTCCAACATAGAAGCCACCACCAATATGGTAAGAGAGGTCAGATTGATTCCGTACAGCACTGCGGGACCCAGATACATCCGCACTTTAGAGACATCTTCCATAATCCGGTTCATAAGGTCGCCCACCCGGGATTTCCTGTAAAAATCCTGTGATAATGTAGAATAATGATGGTATATATCTCTACGGAGATCGTATTCGATCAGGCGTGACACCACGATGATGGTTTGGCGGGTAAAGTACATAAATATCCCCATCAGGAGCGCAAACGTGATGACCAGTAAACCGTAGGTCAGAAGATTTAGACTCAGGTTGGATACAATAGCGGCGCGTGTCTCAAAACCATCTGCCATTTGGATCGACTGGATGTCCAAAAGTACCAGATCCAAAGCCTGGCTGATCATTTTGGGCTGGACCACTGCAAAAAGATTGGACAGTACGACAAAAACCACTCCGAGCCCAAGCTTTCCCCGGTACCTCCACAAATATTTATTCAGGCTCTTTAAACTTCCCAAACCGAAAATTTTTTCAAAGGTAAGAATTCCGCTTTATTTAATACTAAAATCCAGATATGGTTCAAGTTTTCTTAATCTTTCGTGATCTTTCTCAGCGATAATACCGTACAAATCGTCCATGTCTTTAATTGGTGCATGATTCTCCCGGTGCCGAACAATAAAATAGGCCATCTGTCTGGTGATATAGGGATGCAGGTACAAGCTATCGTAGATCGTAGAATTGATGGGAATCATTTTCCACGGACTGTCCAATCTTAAAAGCGGTCGAATGTCTTGAAAAACACTATCTGGTAAGGCATAGGTTTCGCCTACTTGATTGACGTCGTAAAATCCACCCAACGCATTTCTAAAGTTGACAATTTTTTCGGCCCGGTAGGGGCCTATGTTGTATAAATTTTGCCATTCTTCGATAGTGGCTGAATTAACTTTGATCTGCCGGACCTTCCGGTAAGATGAATATTGCCTTTTGTTATATTCAGATTCATTTCTGTTCTTTTCAATGTTGGACTTTACATTTTGGCTGATGCCCGGGTTCTCACGTTGTGAAGATCCATTGGTCGCAGGATCTACATACGTCCTTTCTGTCAGGGAATCAGTATCTCGCGGGGAAGGAAGAGATGAGTTGACCACGCCGGTAGTCAACGATTGGTTTGATGACAATGGAATGGGAGATTCCTCGATCCAGGCCTTGTTGTTCACAAAGTAAAAAACGATATAAAATATGATCATAATGGCCCAGATCGCGTAATTGCGAATGGTGTTTTTCTTATCCATATTATTGATTATTAAAATTTGAAAAGGCAGGTGGAAAGCCAGATTTTATGGAGGGTATAGGCCCGGTATCGTTTTCATTTATGATAATCTCAAAATCATTACCGGTAATGTAGTTTGCCACCTGAATTGAGAAAGGAGAAATCACTTTGTTTTTCTTTGACCCTGGCGTCAAATTGGAAACAAGTTCATTCCAGCTTTGCTCATCTTCGATGGCAATCAATCCTTTGGTATAATGCTTATGCCGGAGTCGTTCCAAAAATGCAGGTGGAGGATCGTGAAAATTGGTGTAGCACCATCCCTTATAGTATAGCTCAGTGATTTTTTCATTTCGGTATTCCAAAACGATAGCTTGAGGTCGGGATCGTTTATGGTAAATATTACCAATCTCCGTCAGTACAGAAAGACAAATCAGGCAGGTGGCTACAGTACCCATCAAGCGATATCCTCCTTTATGCTGAATCCCCAGGGATATTCCACCAAGAACAATAGCCAGTATGATGAGCGTAATCGTTATCGGGTGCCATACTATAAGGACAGTTGAAAATGACCAATGGGCGATGATGTCAGATAAATCCACTATTATTTGGACGAGCACCTGTGCTATTGAGCTCAAAATATCTCTAAACCAATCCATGGATGAAGGAATGACTACGGAGGCAGTTGAAAATAAGATTACCGGAAATAATAATGGAATAACCACAAATCCGGATAATGTGCTAACCATTGAAACCTCCTGGAAGTGCCAGATTAAAAATGGGATTACGCCCAATTGAGCAGCAATGGACACAGCGATTAAACTCGTAAAGTAATTCTGCCCAAAGAAGCGAATTATATACCGGTGAATGGGTTTGAAGAATAGAAGAATGGCTGCAACAGCGCCGTAGGATAATTGCATGCTCACCGTAAAGAGGGAATCGGGATGCAGAAGGAGGACGATAAAAACAGCCCAGAAGTAGATGTTCCATGGGTTGGATTGTCGTCGAAGTCGGGCAGCGGTCAGGTAAAATGTCAGTAGGATTACCGCCCGGATAACGGGGATATTGAGCCCAGTCCACCCAGCATATACCCAAAGGGCGATGACCATAATGCCGAAAATCACACCCCGGGGAACATGGAGCACTAAGAGTGGAAAGAGTAAGAGGTACAACAACCCAAATACAATTCCCACATGAAGTCCTGAAACAGCTAAAATGTGCAACAATCCTGCATTTTTAAAGTGGTTTTTGACATCATCAGTTAAACCTCGGCGATCTCCTGTAACCAGGGCCTTGAGGATTCCCGCCTGATCGGGATTGGGGTAGAGCGTATCCATCCGGGCCAGTGTTTGTTCCCGCATGCGCTGGATGGCAGAATAAGGTTGAGTATTTAAAATTTCAATGTCGGAGGTATTGTATAAAATCACCTGATGGCTCGTATGATGTAGGTTCCAATATGCCTGGCCATCAAATCCAAAAGGATATTCGGCCGGTGGAATTGGGGACAATCTTTTGTTGATGTGTATCGTATGACCCTCTCGGACGGGAGGATCAGATTCAAGGATGATGACCAGGAAGTAATGCGGCGGGCACCACCATCTTTCAAGAGGGAGTCGCACGCGCAACCTGGTCATGCGCGAAAATTGTTTTACTTCAACTATTTCGCCAGTTGCAGATTGTGCGGTATCCAATTGTCGTGCATATCGATCAAAAGAATTTTGTTGGATAGTGGATATCCCCCATCCAAGAGATAGGAACAGGATTAAGCTCACCCAATACGGCAGGAATTGAAGCAATCGGAACCGATGCCGTAAGATGGAGTATATAAATATGAAGAGCAGGAGGAGAAAAACAATCATATATGGATTGGAGCCTACTTTATACGTAGACAGCCAGATTCCTCCTATGAAGAATAAAATCGGCCAGACCAGGGATGGTATTCGAATTCGTTGCTTATTCATACCCTGTGGATTTCACTTCCGGCGTTCGCAATAGTTACCTCTGTAACCTGGCATTTAAGATAATGAATATTATTGAAATTCAGGAAATTGGGATGCAGGAATTTGTATCCGGGGAACAGGAATAAATAAGGTTATTTGAAATCGGGAAACAGAAATATGGAGAAGGCGGAGGTTGTTTTCCCATGGGGAGGTTGACCAGATTACCGGAAACTTTATGGTGTCCAGTTCACAGGGCATAAAGTTCGTGATAGGTATGACAAGGTTGTTTTTGTCAAATATAAGAAGTTAAACCGCGTCTGGCATTTACTACATTTCATTGTTGTACCGGACTCAAGGGATGGATCGTGTGGCTTTAATAATTTCACTCCAAACTTTATCCCCAACACATTTATCCGGGCTTCAGTACATTTCCTATAAAATAAAGCCAGAATAGTATTGATATTTCCTTCATTATTTGGTTTACTTTGGGCAACTTGAAAACTTCAACTGAATCTTAAATCTATGTTTCAAATCAAAGAACAAACCCCGGAGTACGACGTATGCATCGTCGGTTCGGGTGCAGGGGGTGGTATGGCTGCAAAAATTCTGGCAGAAGCCGGATTAAAAATTGCGATGCTTGAGGCTGGCCCCGATTTTGATCCTGCAGATCCCAAAACCCAAACCCAACTCAAGTGGTATTACGAATCTCCCCGGCGGGGTGCGAGCACGCCTACCCGTGGATTTGGGGATATGGATATGGCATACGGTGATTGGGAAATCGAAGGAGAACCTTATACGCGTAAAGGTGATTCCCAGTTTGATTGGTTCCGTGCTCACATGCTGGGAGGACGCACCAACCACTGGGGACGGATTTCGCTTCGTTTTGGTCCACTGGACTTTAAGCGAAAGGATTTCGATGGGAAAGGAGACAATTGGCCCATCAGCTACGACGATATCAGCCCCTATTACGATAAAGTCGATAAATTGATCGGGGTCTATGGAACCAGGGAAAACATCCCCAACGAACCGGATGGATATTTTCTTCCACCTCCCAAACCACGACTCCATGAATTGTATTTGAAAAAGGGTGTCGAAAAATTGGGTATACCGATTATCCCGGCCAGAAAATCTGTACTCACCAAACGGATCAACGATTCCCGTGGCGTTTGTTTTTATTGTCAGCAGTGCAACCGTGCCTGCAACGTTTATGCGGATTTTTCATCCTCGTCTGTATTGGTCAAACCCGCCCGGGAAACGGGAAATATGGATTTGTATGTCGAAGCCATGGTGAGGGAGGTGACCACGGATGAGAACGGTCGTGCGACGGGTGTTTCCTACATCAGTAAACATGACCGCCAGGAATATAAAATAAAAGCAAAAGTGGTCGTTTTGGCAGCCAGCGCCTGCAGCACGGCCCGGATTATGCTCAATTCCAAATCGGATGTTCATCCGAATGGGATCGCAAATTCCAGTGGGGTACTGGGACATTACCTGCATGATTCCACAGGGGCTTCACGCAGTGCGATATTACCGGAACTATTGGACCGGACCCGGTACAACGAAGATGGTGCGCGCGGTATGCACGTGTATACGCCATGGTGGCTTAACGATAAAAAAGATCTGGGTTTCACGCGGGGATACCACATAGAATACGGTGGAGGAATGTATATGCCAGGATACGGCACTGGATTTGGAATGGAACATTTAAACGGTCGATTTCCGGACAAAAACGGGAATATGAAAAAAGCCGGTGGCTACGGACTGTCGTTTAAAGAAGATGTCAAGCGATTTTACGGTGCACGGATCGGTTTTGCAGGTAGAGGCGAATCGGTTCCACAGAAAGATAATTACTGTGAAATCGACCCTAATGTGGTAGACCAGTGGGGAATTCCCGTTCTCCGTTTCAATTATCATTGGACCCAGGATGAAATTAATCAGGCAAAACATATGCAGGATACGTTTGAGGAAATCATCCATGCTCTGGGTGCGGTTCCGAACGGTGAAAAACCGGGACCGGAAACAAATTACGGATTGGAAGCTCCCGGGCGAATCATCCATGAAGTGGGGACGACCCGGATGGGCGACGACAAATCCACGTCTGTCACCAATAAATACAACCAAACCCACGATGTGGATAATTTATTTGTCATGGATGGTGGCGTATTTGTATCTCAAGCGGATAAAAATCCGACGTGGACCATCCTTGCACTGGCCTGGCGATCATCTGATTATCTTGTGGATCAAATTAAAAAAATGAACCTATGATGGACCGAAGAAGTTCTTTAAAATATCTTTTTGCCGGAGCAGCAGCGGCAGGGTTTGTGTTTACAGCATGTGAACCGTCTCAAAATCAAAAAGTGGCGGGCGTCCCTCGCAAAGCTGAAAATCCTTTCGGATTTGACCGGACCCCGGAAGAGTTGGACCGGGATCTTGCCCTTGTGGCCGGTTCGTATTTTACTAAAGACGAAGAAGCTTTGATCAATGTGTTGGCTGATATCATCATCCCTGATGATGGAACGTATGGTTCAGCTACGGATGCTGATGTATTTACCTTTATCAATTTTATGGCCCTGGATCGTCCGGAATTCCAGCTCCCATTGCGCGGAGGACTTCAGTGGATTAACCATGAAAGCAACCGCCGGTTTAACAAACAATTCGTGGATTTGAATTCGTCTCAGCAGATTGAGATTGTTGAAGATATCGCTTATCCGTTTGATGCAAAACCCGAATTCACTCATGGTGCCCGGTTTTTCTCCACACTTCGGGATTTGGTGGCATGCGGATATTTTACCAGCAAGGAAGGAATCGACTATATCGGATATATGGGGAATACACCGCATGTCTGGGATGGAGTACCCCAGGAAGTTTTAGATGAACATGGATTAGCTTACGATGAAAAGACTCTGGCAGAATGTGTCGACCAATCGAAGAGAAACGAAATAATGGACTGGTCCGATTATGTACTGTAAAATGGGACCCTAGTGCCTCCTTAGGGCTTATGGTGATGATGAACTGACAAAAAATATTTTGAAATACCACTATAGGAACTTAAAATTCGGCGCACTCGGTTAGGGTAGGGAAGTCCGGAAAAATATGAATGGGGGAGTACCATCCAAGCTGGCCCTTAATTCTTGATCTAATGAAATAAAAAAACGGGAAGAGTGCCTCACTCATTCCCGTTTTTTATTTGAACATTATGCAGGCCTGTTTTCAATGTGTATCTGAGACTCATCCACAAAGGGTACGTGGACCCGGTTGCACATACGACCGATTTCACTTTCTCCGGTTTTCCACAACAAAGACTTTTCTATAACCAGGGCTTTGCTGTAATTGGATGTATGATCTGTCAATAAAGATCTCCCCGGGGATCAATAGTCCCCGATTTTGATTTAATGCCGGGTATAGTTGTCAGATGTGAGCGTGCATCAAAGTTGTAAAATTTACCGATATATGGACCAGTAATTTGCCACATTAAGACCAATGATTGCCTCACTTTGGCCAGTATTGCGCCATTTTATTTCTCAGGAACGTGACACTACGTTCCAACTGATCAAACCCGTCAACGCCATCTTCGATACTAATCCAGCCGTTGAATCCTTTGGATTTTAGTTCGGTGAAAATGGCATCATAATCGTTGAGTCCTTTGCCAATTTCACCATGGCTGAGCCTCCTGGCATATCCTTCAGCTCCACCTTCCTCCTTCCGGAGATCTTCGATGGTACCTTCTTTGAGGTATCGATCACTGGCGTGCATAGTAACTACACGGTCGGATACCCTGGCAAGGAGTTCCAGCGGATCTTCCCCGGCCAGGTACGTATTGCTGGGATCATAATTCACGCCAAAATGGGGATGATCAATCCGATCGACCAATTCGCAGAAAATGTCCATTTTTTGGGCAAATTCCGGGTATTTCCAGAAATCGTCCTTGTAATGATTTTCTATGATCAGGGTCACACCGCGTTCGGCTGCATACGGAAGGCATTCCTCGATGCTTTCCACAGCAAAACCGATTCCTTCTTCGACCGAGAGTTCAGGCCGGTATTGACCGGATAGAACCCGGCAATAGGAACCTCCCAGTGAATGAATCATATCAATCCAGTGTTTTTGTTTCTGAATTTCCTTTTCTCTGAAATCCCGGTCCGGGTGGGTAAAATCCGGAGAACAGCATAACATTGGAATCTCAAGACCTTTATCTTCCACCTGCTGTCGAAATTTTTCCCAATTCGACTGGTCTTTCATTTCCAAAAATCCTGAATACCATTCCAGTCCGTCGATGTCCAGGGTGGAAGCCATTTCAATCCATTCAGACAATTGCATGGTACCGTCCTTGCAAAGTGCTGTCATATATGCTTTAGGGAATGCTGCTAACTTGACCAATTTTATGCGTTTTTGCTTAAATTAAATAATTAATCGGAAAACGAATAATCGTTGATTTACAATACTATACGTGGGTTGCATTATTTTGGCGGATTGCGGCCAATAAGCGGATATTGTTCCAGTTCGACTACCTGACCGGTAATCGGCCCACATTCATCCGATATCCAATAGATCACCGCATTCGCTATTTCTTCCGGCCAAATTATCCGACCAGAGGGGGCATACATATCAGGTAATTCACTGTACCAATCGTCCGCCATGCCATGGCTCCTCTTTCGTTCGATTTCTTTCTCAGTTAATATCCAACCGGGATTGATTTGATTCACCCGAACCCCGTACTCCCTGAAAAGGCTGTCGCCCAGATTTCGGGTCATCGTCATCAAAGCGCCCTTAGTCATACTGTATGCCAGAAGATTTGGTTCTCCGCAATAAGGTGTATGTGGGTAATGCAGCTTATGGGAGAAGGTGGCCCCTTCATTCGA